>JBKPMQ010000394.1:0-17802 GCA_046732235.1 Actinomycetota bacterium | reverse complement strand
CCTTGAGGCCGAACGTCGTCGGCGTCGCCTGCTGGAGCAGCGTGCGGCCCGCGATCGGCGTGGCCCGGTGGGTCCGCGCGAGCGCCGCGCACGCGTCGGCCGCCTCGCCCAGCGGGCCGGCGATCGCTCGGAGGGTCCGCTTGGAGACGAGCATCGCGGCGCTGTCGAGGATGTCCTGGCTCGTCGCCCCCCGGTGCACGAACCCCGCCTCCTCGGGCCCGAGGCCCGACCGGATCGCCTGCACGAGCGGCTCGACCGGGTTCCCGGCGGAGCGGCCCGCGCGGGCGAGATCGTCGACGTCGTAGAGACCGGGGTCGCACCGGTCGGCGATCCGCCCCGCCACGCCGGATGGGACGACGCCGGCGAGCGCCTCGGCGCGGACGAGCGCCCGCTCGGCGTCGAGCATGGCGGCCAGCCAGGCGCGGTCGGACACCGCGGCCGCGATCTCGTCCGGCACGAACAGGGGCGCGAATGTCGTCACAGGGCGAGGAACGTCGTCTGCCGCTCACCCTGGAGGTGGATGTCGAAGCGGAGCTCGCCGCCCTCACCGGCGACGGCGGTGAGCCCGGCCCGCTCGGCGGCGGTGAGCCCGGCGAGCAAAGGATCGCGCTCGTTCGCCTGCTCGCCGGGGAAGTAGATGCGGGTCATGAGCGGCTTCAGCAGGCCGCGGGCGAAGACGAGCAGGGTCAGGTACGGCGCCCCGTCGCCTCCGGGCTTGACGGTGACGAAGGCGTAGCGGCCGTCGGCGTCGGTGCCGCACCTCCCCCAGCCGAAACCGCCGCGGTGCCCGCCGTCCTCGTCGGCCTGCCAGATCTCGACCATCGCGTCGAAGACGGGCGTGCCGGCGCCGTCGATGACCCGCCCGCCCACGCGGATCGCGTCGGCGCGGCCCGGATCGACCAGCTCGTGGTGCGGGCGCAGGCACAGCCCGAACGCGAAGAACGGCCCGACGGTCTGCGAGGGTGTCGGCCCTGCCGCCGCCATCTCAGGCCTCGAACGGGGTCGCGTCGCTGCCGCCGAGGACGATGTCGAAGCGGTAGCCGAGCGCCCACTCCTCGGTCGTCGTCTCCCAGTCGAGCCGCGAGATCAGGCGCGCGCGCGCGGCCGTGTCGCGGACCGACTGGAAGATCGGGTCGGCGCCGAAGAGCGGGTCGCCGGGGAAGTACATCTGCGTCACCAGCCGTTCGGTGAAGGCGCGGCCGAAGATGGAGAGGTGGATGTGGGCCGGCCGCCAGGCGTTCGTGTGGTTCCGCCACGGGTACGCGCCCGGCCTGACGGTGACGAAGCGGTAGCGGCCGTCGGCATCGGTGAGCACGCGGCCTGCGCCGGTGAAGTTGGGGTCGAGCGGCGCCGGGTGCTGGTCGCGCTCGTGGATGTAGCGCCCGGCGGCGTTCGCCTGCCAGATCTCGATCAGGGAGCCCCGCACCGGCCGGCCGTCGCGGCCGCGCACCGTGCCGGTGACGATGATGCGCTCGCCGAGCGGCTCGCCGTCGTGCTGGCGGGTGAGGTCGGAGTCGGACTCGGCCAGCGGGCCGTCGCCGTAGACCGGGCCGGTCGGGTCGTGCAGCTCCTCCGGCAGGAGGATGAGCGGGCGATCGGGCGCCCGCAGGCGCGTCGAGCGGTAGTCCGGGTGCAGGTAGGGCGGGTGCACGGCGCCGTAGGCGCCGTCGCGCACGCGCTCGACGGCGAGCCGGCTCATCCCGCCGGCTCCCGCTCCTCGGCGGTGCGCAGCGCCCGCAGCGCCTCGAGCTCGCGCTCGCTCGGCGGCGTGCTCTCCTCCAGGTCGTCCCGCACCGCGAGCGGCCAGCCCGTCGCGGCGACGGCCTGCTCGACCGTGACGCCCGGGTGGATCCGGGCCAGCGCGAGCTCGAACGTCTCGGGATCCGGCTCGAGCTCGCCCAGGTCGGTGATGACCGCCGTCACGCCGCGGCCGTGCAGGCCGAGCCGCTCGCGCGACCCGGGGCCGTCGCCGAAGCCGACCGACGTGCGGAAGTCGAGCCGCTCGACGAAGGTGCGCGGCGACTGCTTCAGCATCACCAGCGTCTCCTTGCACGACGCCGCGATCTCGGGCGCGCCGCCGCCGCCGGGGAGGCGCACCCTGGGGTGGTCGTAGTCCCCGATGACCGTGCTGTTCAGGTTGCCGTGTCGGTCGATCTGGGCGGCGCCGAGGAAGCCGACGTCGATCCGGCCGGCCTGCAGCCAGTAGGCGAAGATCTCGGGCACGCCGACGACGGCGTCTGCCGTCTCGGCCAGCTCGCCGTCGCCGATCGAGAGCGGCAGATTGAGCGGCTTCGCCCCGATCGTCCCGCTCTCGTAGATCAGCACGCACCCGGGCGCGTGGGTGGCCCGGGCCAGGTTCGCGGCCTTGCTGGGCAGCCCGATGCCGACGAAGCAGACGGCCCCGTCGTGCAGGCGGCGGGCGGCCGCGACGGCCATCATCTCCTCGCTCGTGTGGCTCACCCGGCCGGCTCCAGGACGTGCTCGCGGATCCACTCGCCGAACGCCTCGCGGTCGCGGCTGATGGCGTCCCAGCGCACATAGAAGGCGTTGTCGCGGTCGTAGTACCCGTGGACGTAGGACGGGTGGGCGCCGCCCGGCGCGGCGGCGACGGCCGTGACGACCCAGCCGGGCAGGATGATGGCGCCGGGGACGGGCTCGAGCTCGTCCACGATCTCCTCGACGGTGACCAGCGACCGGGCGGAGGCCAGCACGGCCTCCTTCTGCACGCCGCTGATCCCCCAAAGCTGCACGTTGCCCTGCCGGTCGGCGCGCTGGGCGTGGACGATGCCGACGTCGGGCCGAAGCGCCCGCACCGCGGCCAGCCGCTCGCCCGTGAACGGGCAGTCCACCCACCGCACGGTGGTGTGCCCGGGGAGGTCGGTGCCGGCATACCCGCGCAGCACGGCGAACGGCAGGTTGGCCGCCCCGGCGGCGTACGCGGCCGCCATGCCGGCGTGGGAGTGCTCCTCGAGCTCGAGCGGCTCCGGCCAGCCGTGCTCGACCGCCTCGCGCAGCCGGTGCAGCGAACCCACGCCGGGGTTCCCGCCCCAGGAGAAGACGAGCTTCGACGCGCACCCGGCGCCGATCAGCTGGTCGTAGATCACGTCGGGCGTGAGCCGGATCAGCGTCAGGCCGCGACGGCCCTGGCGGATGATCTCGTGGCCGGCCGCATGCGGGATCAGGTGCGTGAACCCCTCGAGCGCGACGGTGTCGCCGTCGGAGACCAGCTCGGCGATCCCCTCCTCCAGCGTGACGATCTCAGCCATGTCTCGGATGGTGTGTTGCGGATTCCCGTGATGTCCTGGGCGGTTGCGAACCGAGCAGCGCAAGGACGCAGCGAGGGGTCATAGTGGGCCGAAATATGGGCGCGACCGAGGACGCCGCGATGCGACGGGTAAAGCGGTCAAGGGCTGATGCCCTTGACCGCGGCCCGAGGCGTCTGCGATGACGCAGACGCCGAGGCGCAGCCCCACCAGCGAACCACGCAACCAAGCGCCGTCCGGCGTCCAGGCGCGCGTGGAACCCGGAACACACCATCTTTAGAACGGGAAGGGGCGGGTGCCGCTCTGGACGGTCACCCACTGCATCTCGGTGAACTCGTCCATCGCGAACGTGCCGCCGAACCGGCCCCAGCCGCTGTCCTTGACGCCGCCGAAGGGCATCTGGGGCTCGTCGTGGACCGGCTGGTCGTTCACGTGGACGATTCCGGCCTGCAGCCTGCCGGCGATGGCGAGGCCCCGGTCGGGATCGGTCGTGATGACGCCGGAGGCGAGACCGTAGCTGGTCGCGTTCGCGGCGGCGACCGCCTCGTCGGCGCTCTCGACCACCTCGATCGCGGCCACCGGCCCGAACGTCTCGACCTGCGCGAACTCGCTGTCGCGGGGCACCTCGGCGAGCAGGGTCGCCCGGTAGCAGGCGCCCTCGGCGCTCCCGCCCGCGAGCACCTTCGCTCCCGCCTTGACGACGTCGTCGACGCGCCGGCTGACGGTCTCGAGCGCGGCCGCGTTGATGAGCGGGCCGATGATCGTGGTCGGCTCGCGCGGGTCACCGACACCGAGCCCGGCCACCTTCTCGGCCAGCGCGGCCGTGAACCGCTCGGCGATCGGCCGCTCGACGATGATCCGCCGCGCCGACATGCAGATCTGCCCCTGATGCAGGTAGGCGCCGAACGTCGTCGCGTTGACGGCGTACTCGAGGTCGGCGTCGGCGAGCACGATCAGCGGGTTCTGGCCGCCCAGCTCGAGCACGACCCGCTTCAGATGGCGGCCGGCTGCCTCGGCCAGCTTGCGGCCGGTGGCCGTCGAGCCGGTGAAGTTGATCCGGCGCACGCGCGGGTTCTCGACCAGCTCCTCGCCGACCGCGGCCGCGCCGGCGCGGTCGTGGGTGACGATGTTGAGGACGCCGTCGGGGAGCCCGGCCTCGGCGAAGATCTCGCCCCAGAGCAGCCCGCCGACGTACGGCGCCTCCTCGGACGGGGACAGGACGACTGTGTTGCCGAAGACGATCGGCGCGGAGATGGCCCGGGCCGACAGGATCAGAGCGGCATTCCAGGGCGAAATCGCCCCGACGACGCCGGCCGGCCGGCGGATCCCCATCGCGAACGCGCCGGGAAGGTCGGACGGGATCACCTGGCCCAGCGGCGCGTACGCCGCCCCGGCCGCCTGGCGGAAGAGACCGGGCACGAAGCTCATCTGGAACATCCCGAAGCCGAAGCTGCAGCCGGTCTCCTTCGCGAGCCACTCCACCACCTCGTCGCGGCGCGACTCGAGGATGTCGGCGGCCTTGAGGAAGACGGCCTGGCGCTGCCCGGGGCCGGCCTGCGACCACTCGACGAACGCGGCGTCGGCGGCCTCGACCGCCCGCCGGGCGTCCTCCCGGTCGCCGGCGGCGACGCTCGCAACCACGTCGCCGGTGTACGGATCGAGGTCGTCGAACGTGCCGCCGCCGGCGGCATCCACCCACTTCCCGCCGATCAGATGGCGGCAGTCCCTGGCGCGGGTGTCGGTTGCGCTCATCTCCTCCTCCTCGTGACGACGCTCCGGTACAGAGACGCTAGCGCCTTCGCGGCCGCGGCGTCGGCGCGCCGGGTCGTTGCAAATTCCCCCGTTGAGGTGGTTCCCATCGTCCGCCGCGGCCGCTTGGATGAGGTTGTCCCTCAGCAATGAGGTGCCGCCTCGTATGAGGTGCTGCTTGGAGAGACCCCTTCTAAGGAGCCCCGGACATGAAGTTCCGTATGCAGCGCGTCGCCTACGTGATCGCAGTTCTCGCAGCGTTTGTGGTCGCCTCGGGCGCCGGCGCAAAATGGCACTAGCCTGACCTTCGTCGGTGAACGGCTCCCGCTCTACACGGGAGCCGTTCGCGTTTCGGCGCTTACGTGTCCTGACGTTCACGCACCGCGAGCCATCCTGCGATCAGGAACTCGCCAGGCGGAGATCGGATACGGACAGGGCCACGCCGCGGTCAGCTGGACGAGCTCTGGACCGGGTCGGGAGCCTGCCGTCCGAGCACCCGAAGCGGCCAGAGGCGAGGTGTCAGGATCGGAAGCGCGAGAGGCACCGCGAGGAGGCAGGCGGCGCCGGCGACGATCGTGGCAGTCTGTGGTGGGACTGCGACGGCGAGCAGCGCCGCCGCCACGAAGCCGAGGGCCATCCCGGCGTTGCTGATCGACGACGCGATGGCAAAGACGCCTGCGCGCATAGATGACGGCGTCGCCCGTTGCATGAGCGTGTCGAAGACGACTTCGGTGGTTCCATCGTTCGCGCCGAGGAAGAAGAGCAACAGATACGCCGTCGTGGGCGAGCTTGTTGCGGCCAGGACGAACAGGATCGCGGCAAACGCGGTGAAGGCGATCGGGATCGATCGGCGCACGAGCGTGTCGCGGCTGATGAAGGCCGTCAAGAACTCCCCCACCATCAGGCCCGCGCCGATCATCGCCAGGCCGTAGCCGTAGTGGCCGGGGCTGGCCATGCGGTCCGCCAGGAAGGCCGGCAACGTCGTGTTGAAGAGGCCGATGCCGGCGGTGGCGACGGCGAACGATGCAGTCAGGCCGAACGCGACCCGGTCCCTCACCAGCCACTTGAGCAGGGCGCGTCGCGAGGCGACCTCCTCGGACGCCGGCTCGGGCGCGTACGCCATGTTGCGGAACCGGTAGTAGAGCAGCGCTGCTCCGGCGAAGCTCCCGATGTCGATGACCAGTGCAGTCGTGATGCCGAATCGACTCGTGGTGAAGGCGGCCACCGCAGTGCCCAGCACCATCGTGACGTTCCGAGCGACCCCGTGCAGGGCGTTGCCGGCATGCACCTGCGATTCCGGGAGCACCTCCGGGATGATGCTGCGAGCGCTGGGATTGGTGGCCGCACCCAGGAGCGACGAGAGACACACGAGCACGACGACGATCGCCAGGTCCGACGTCACCGCCGCGAGGAGCACCCCGACGCTGACGAGGCCCCGACCTGCCTCGACCGTCGTCAGGGCGCGAAAGCCCTGCATGCGGTCGAGGATCGGTGCCGAGAGTGCCGCCCCGATCGTGGTGGCCACGATGCGGAGGACCATGAACACCGACACCGCGACAGTCGAATTGGAGTGGTCGTACACCCAGGTGACGACGGCGACCATGGCGATCCAGTCGCCCAGGCTGGAGCACAGCCTGCCGACGAGCACGTGCCGGTAGGCGCTGACACGTAGTGGGAGGAAGACCGGGTGACGAGGCGGGCCCTCCGTCCGGACGCAGGCTCGGTACACGAACGCCGTCATCCCCAGGATGATCAGCACATCGCCGATCGAGATCGCCTCGGCGAACGGAATGCCGCGTGGAAGAGGGAAGATGTCGCCCAGGAACGCGAGATGCGAGTGCGCGGTCGCGCCGGCGGTGTTGTTATAGCGGTGCGCATGCTCGACCAGATCCGCAGCCCGGCCGGACGCTCTCCATGCGCTGAGCGAGACGGGCATGACGCCGCCGTTGATGGCGATGACGAGCGTGTTCGACAGGGCGCCGGCGGCAATCAGCCAGATCCCGGGCCGGCGGAGGTTGAGCGCGAGAAAGGCGCCGATCGCGACGTACGAGGCGATGTGTCCCGGCCGTACGGCCGCGGCGGGGAACGCCTGCCCGAGAGGTGTGAAGAGCACGATCTGGATCGCGAGCGCGGCGAACACGAGCGGCTCGCCGCGGAACTCGAGCTCGGCGAGCCGGCTCAGCGGTGCGCCCAGAGCCCAGGCGACGGCCAGGCCGGCCAGAAAGGCGCCGAGGAGGATCATGCCGCGTCCCTGCCGGCCGAGTCGGCGGGCGCGAAGCGCGGCGCGCTCGCCGTGACACGGCGTGGCAGAGGCACCGTCGCGATCGCGGCTGCGACACGGTCGTGGACGTCCCGGACCGCTCCCTCGGAGACGCCGGCGAGCGTGACACCCAGAAGATCGTCCCCGATCTGCGTGACGGTATCGGCTGGGCGCAGCACACCTCTGACCGCGAGCACGGTCTGGGCGACGATGTCTTCGGCCACGAGCTGCCCGGCAGCGATCCTGACCGGCTCGAACAGTCCGAGCTCGATGATCAAGCTGTGATCCGCCGCGTCGAGCCGGCACATCTCCGATGCAGCGACCGCGTCGCTCGGCGCCGAGATGTTCGCGACGTGATCGATCAGGGTGCGGACGGCCCGGGTGGGCGTCTTGGCGCAACCCACGGCCAACCGCCGCTCGCCGATCTGGTGGCCGCTGATGACCAGCGGGCGGCCGCTGGGCAGAACGGCGTCGGCAGGCGGATGCACCCGCATTGCCTTGGCACATGCGACGTCGACATCGCCGGCGGGCGCGGCAGCCGTCCGCTCCGCAGCCAGATAGCGCTCCCACTCGTCGTCCCATTCCAGCCAGCAGGCCCAGCAATCGACACCCGCGAGCTGAAGCGCCGTCTCGGCGCCCTCGCCCGCCCGGACGGCGAGCGTCGCGCGGCCGACTCGCCGTCGGTCGCGCACGCTGCGCACCACCGCCACCATCCCCGTGGCGAGCGTCGCGACGGCAAGAACGGCTTTGACGACCCAGGCCAGGGAAAAGCCGAACACGGCGATGGTGACCGCGAGGAGCGCGGTGAAGAGGATGTGCGGATCGGTCAGGTAGCGCCCCGGAGGCAACGAGAACATCGGCACGCGGGCGAAGGCGCTCCGAAGCCGGGCCAGATCGTCCACGCCGAGTGCCTCCGCCGGGCTCACACCCTCGATTACGGCCGCGAACGCTGCGGCGACCTGAGGGTGAAACTGCGTTCCCGCCTTGTCGCGCAGCTCGGCCACCGCCTCCGCCGTGGTCAGCGCGGGGCGGTAGGACCGCGCCGACGTCATCGCATCGAAGCTGTCGGCCACGATCAGGACATGTGCTTCGACCGGTATCCGGCGAGGATCGACGCCGTAATAGCCCTTTCCGTCGTAGCGCTCGTGGTGCAGCTCGGTATAGAGCGCGATCTCCCGGGCGAAATGGAACGGCGCGAGCAGACGCGCCGAGAGCCGGGGGTGGCGCCTGATCGCCCGCACCTCCGCCTCCTCGAGGCGGCCGACCTTCGAGAGCGTGGCCTCGTCGACGGCGACCTTGCCGAGGTCGTGATATTCGGCGGCCGCGCGCAGCCGGTTGCGTTCACGCTCCGGAAGATCGATCGCACACGCAAACCGATCGACGTAGGCGGCCACCCGCTTGGTGTGGCTGGCGGTGCTCTGGTGCCGCTCGTCGATCACCTGGGCGAACGTCTTGAGCGCGGCCGCCGTCTCGCGCTGCAGGCGGCCGAGATTGACCTTGGACATGTAGAGGCCGCCGAGCAGGGGGATCAGGAACGGCAGCATGATCCAGCGACCGGTGCCGTAGCAGGCTGCCACGAGCACGCCCAGGCTGCCCTCGCCGATACCCGTCTCCATGCTGGAGCGAAGCTGGTTGGCAAAGAGGCCGGGGAAGCGTCGCCCGCTGGCGAGGGCCGTGCCGCCCGATAGGATCGCGATGTTCGCCACGTACCGCACCACGACGACGGCGACGAGACCGACGCCGGACGCCGCAGTTACGGACCCGAACACGCCGCCGGCGACCTCGTAGGCGACGCCGCCCGCGATCGCCGCCAGTCCGAACATGGACGCGTTGGGCAGCAGCCAGCGCAGCCCGCTCAGACGCGGCCCGTCGACGATGATGACCCCGATCGCCGCCAGCAGTCCCGCCGTGGCCGGGCCGAACAGGACGGCAGCCGCGACGTGCGCGGCCGCCGAGAACGACAGCAACGGGTCGGTGTCCTCCCCGCTGCCGATGACGAGCGACTCCGACGCCACCGCCAGCCCGAGGAGGGGGAGCCAGCGCAGGCTCCCCATCGGCGACGGGTACACCCACGCCGTCACCGCCAGGGCGGTCACGTAGGCCAGAACGACGACCGCGACGTAGATGAGCGTGCGACGGTTCACGTGCGCGGAATCACCGCCTATGCCGCCTTCCCGCGGCGGCGCCGTACCTTGGTCGCGTACATCGCATTGTCGGCCGCGCGCTGGAGCGCGGATGCGGAGCAGCCGGCGCTCGAGACCGTCGCAACGCCGATGCTCGCCCCGATCCAAAGCGTGGCATTGTCGATCTCGTACGGCCGCGTCAGCGTCTCTTCGAGCAGTGCCGCAAACTCCGCCGCACTGGCGGGTGACCGCATGCCAGGCTGGTGGTGGTAGAGGGCGAGGAACTCGTCTCCCCCGAGCCGGGCAACCGGCAGCTGACCGGCCGCTTCTCGCATCCTCCTGGCGACCTCGACGATGAGGTCGTCGCCGACCGCATGCCCGTGGCGGTCGTTCACGAGCTTGAACCCGTCGAGGTCGATGAACAGGATCCCGAGCGACTGCTCGTTGCCCCGCTGCTCGAGCACCTCGTTCAGGTGCCGCTCGAACCAGCGGCGGTTGTAGAGCCCCGTGAGCGGATCGCGGTGGGCGGCCTCCGCCAGCTGATCCTGGATCCCCCGCCGCTCTGTGACGTCCGTGACGATCCCCCAGATCAGCACCTCACCGCGTTCGCCGTGACCCGGCATGCAGCGCTCCCAGAGCCAGCGAACGCTGCCGTCGAACCCGACCATCCGATACTCGAGCTCCGTCTCCTCTCCGAGGGACTGCCGGCGGTACGCGTCGTCGTAAGCCGGACGGTCGTCGGGGTGGACGCACGCCTCCCAGGCCTCCTCCGCATCCATCCCCGGCGGGATCGTGCCGAGCAGTCGCTCGACCGCACCACCGATCCACAGCTGGCAGACGTAGCCACCGCCTGGAGTGACCTCCGCCGCGTACACATGCACCCCGGCGGCGCCGGCCACCCGCCGCAACAGGTGCGCGATCGCAAGCGCCTGCGATGGATCCCCGTCCCAGGGAGCAAATCCAGTGGTGGAAGACATGGTTGGACCGGGTTATCGGCGCGGTCGAGCCGCGCATGAGGCGTGCCGACGGTCGAGGAGATCCACGGCGACGAGGTCGTGCTGCGCGGTAGGCGAGCGGCTGCGCCCCGACGCGATCTGGCCGCCACGGGCTCCTACCCGGCGCTCGTTCTCGGGCTGCACGTCCCCGGCTTCCGCAACCCGGCGGTGTCAGCGGTCGTCCGAGCGCAGGCCGCGGGCCGCCAGCACCGCGCCCGCGGCACACAGCGCGACGACCACCCCGATCCCGGCCCGGAACGCGGTCGCCGTTGCGTCGCGCTGGTCGGCGAGGCCGGCATGGCCCGCGAACACCCCCGCGTCCGGATGCGGCGCGGCGTTGGCGAACACGAGCGTGATGACGACCCCGACGAGCGGCGTCGCGATCAGCCCGCCAAGCCGCGACACCGTCGTGTTCACGCCGGCGGCGAGGCCGGCGAAGCGGTCGGGCGCAGCCCGCAGCGCGGTCGAGGTGATCGGCGCGACCAGCATCGCCAGACCGACCGACATCACGATCACGCCCGGGAGGGGGACGAGCGGGTTCGTGCTCCGGATGACGGTGAGCAGCAGGAATCCGACGGCCATCACGACCGGCGCAAGCGTGAGGTAGCGGCGCGGCCCCTCGCGGTCGGCCAGGCGGCCGAAGCGGGGCGCGAGCAGGAACATGACGATGCTGATGGGCAGGAAGATCAGCGACGCCTGCGCCGGCGTGTAGCCCACGGCCGCCGACTGGAGATACAGGGCGAGGTAGAACGTCGCCCCGCCGAGAGCCGCGTAGACGAGCAGCGTGTACGTGTTCGCGACGACGAAGACCCGCTCGCGCAGGAGCTCCATCGGCAGGAGCGGCGTGTCGGAGCGGCGTTCGACCGCGACCAGCAGCGCCAGCCCGGCCAGCGCGACCGCGAACGCGGGCCACACCTCGCCGAACCCGGCCGTCGCACCCTCGATCAGCCCGAACGTGAGCGATCCGAACGTGAGGGCGATGGCGGCCGCGGCCGACCACTGGACCGGCCGCAGCTCCGCCGGCGGGTGCTCGAGGCCGCGGCCCGCGAACGCCGAGAACAGCGCGACGGCGGCACCGGGCAGGTTGATGAAGAAGATCCACCGCCACGACGCGTACTCGACCAGGAACCCGCCGAGCGGCGGGCCGACCATCGCCCCGATGCCGCTCCAGGCCGTCCACAGCCCGACGGCGCGGCCGCTGTCCTCGGCGTACGTCGCCCGCAGCAGGGCGAGGCTGTTCGTCGTCAGGAGCGCCCCCGTCACCCCCTGCAACAGACGTGCGGCGACGAGCGTCCACGTGTTCGGGGCCACACCGGCCAGCGCCGACGCCATCGCGAACCCGGCCACGCCGGCGACGAAGAGCGACCAGCGTCCGTAGCGGTCGCCGAGCGCGCCGGACACGATGTAGAGCGACGCGACGGCGAGCGAGTAGGAGAGCATGACCCACTGCTGGGCCGAGAGCCCGGCGTCCAGGTCGCGCCCGATCGTCGGCAGCGCGATGTTCACCACGGTGCCGTCCACGAAGGTCATCGACGACCCGATGATCGTCGCGACGAGGATCCAGCGGCGGCGGTCCGGCGGCGCCTCGACTGCTGTGGGAGCGATCGTCACCTCGGATCGCGCCCCAGCCTACTCCGCCTCGTCCTCCTCGTCGCGGTCCGCGTCGTCCTCGTCAGGCTCGGACGGCGCTTCGGAGGCGCCGTACTGCTCCTCGAGATTGTCGGCGTCGCCGCGTCCGGGGTACTCCTCGCCGTGCGAGCGGCGGTGGTGGGGATGCGGCTGGTCGGATGCGGGCATGCGCGCTCGGTACCCGATTGCGCCCGGCGAAAACCTCGACCCGGTCAGGCGGCGCCGCCCCAGGCGGCCGCCTGGTCGCGCCGCCGGCGCAGCTCGGCCCGGTAGGCGGCCGCGGCGCGGTCGAGGTAGGAGATGTCCGGGTCGATGCGCGCCCGCGCGATCGACTGGAGGTGGTGCGAGAGCCGGGCCACGGCCCGCGCCGGCGTGTCGACACGCCCGACCACCTCCACCTCGGACGTCGCCGGGAGCACGGAGGAGAAGCGCACGCCCGTCTGCGCCACCGGCCACACCGACAGGCTGGGGACGTCGTCCGGCGACTGCATGTAGGCCACCCAGGCGAAGAGCCACCCCTTGTTGTCGATCGAGACGCCGCCGATCACGACGCGCAGCGGCGGCATCCCGTGCTCGGTGCGCCGCGGGGTCTCGAGCCGCATCGGCGCGCTCACGAACAGGTGTGCCAGCTCGAGCGCGAGCGCGTCGTCGCCGCGTGGGAGAGGTCGGTTGGCCACCTTGCGTCTCATCCTAGGTGCAAACGCCGGGTTTTCATACGATCGGGGCGATGGTCGTGCGCCGGGGATGGGCGACGCTCCCGGCCCAGGTAATGGCCTCGGAGCTCCACACCGACCCCGCCCACGCGGCCCGCGCGGCGCTGCTCGCGCTCGAATACCCGGGTACGAGGGACTTCGACGACCCCTCGCTCGAGTGGCGGCGGCTCTTCTCCGAGCTGCTCGGGACGTTCCTGCTCGTGCTGGTCGGCGCCGGCGGCGCGGTCGTGAACGCGCAGTCGCACGGCGCGATCGAGCGCGGGGCCGCCGTGACCGCGCCGGGGCTGATGGTGTTCGCGATCATCCTCTTCATGGGGGCCATCTCCGGGGCGCACCTGAACCCGGCGGTCACGTTCGCGTTCTGGCTGCGCGGCGACTTCCCGGTGAAGCGCGTCCCCGGCTACATCGTCGTCCAGCTGCTCGGCGCGGCCCTGGCGTGCCTCTTCCTGCGGGCGGTGTTCGGCCGCATCGGCGACCTGGGCGCGACGCTCCCCGGCCCCGGCGTCCACGACTGGCAGGCGATGCTGATCGAGCTCGTCCTTACGGTCGGGCTGGTGAGCACGATCCTCGGGACGGCGTCGCGCGCCCAGAACGTCGGCCCGCTGGCGGCGTTCGGCGTCGGCGCCTACATCGTTCTTGCCGGGCTCTGGTCGAGCCCGATCAGCGGCGCGTCGATGAACCCTGCCCGCTCGTTCGGGCCCGACATCGTCCTCGGCAGCTTCTCGAGCTACTGGGTGTACCTGGCCGGGCCGCTCGCAGGCGCGGCGATCGCGGTCGGATTCGCGTACGTGCTGCGCGGCCCGGGCGGAGACGAGGGCGGCCTCGCTGCTGCCCGCGGCGCCCTCGACCGCGACTCGGTCCCGTCCTGAAAGGAGCATCGGCGCATGCTGCGAAGCTTCGTGACGTCCTGGATCGTCGTCGCCCTGGCATTCGCCGTCACGGCGTGGCTGCTGGACGGAGTCTCGGTCTCCGGCGGGGTGCTCGGCTACCTGTTGATCTCGGCCCTGTTCGGCGTCATCAACGCCGTCGTCGGCACCATCCTGCGCATCGTCTCGCTGCCGTTCATCATCCTCACGCTCGGCCTCGTCCTCATCCTGATCAACGCGGTCGTGCTCGCCCTCACCGACGCGATCACGAGCGACCTGACCATCGACAGCTTCTTCTGGGACGCGATCTGGGCGGCGATCGTCCTCTCGATCGCGACGATCGTGGTCGGCTGGATCGTCCGCGGCGCCGCCCGCGCGGCCACCTAGCCGCGGGCCGTGTCCTCGGCGACGCGGGGCCTGGCGGCCCCGGAGCGCTCCTCGCGCCTCCACAGGACGCCGCAGGCCGAGCCCACGACGACCGTCGGCACGAACGTGATCACGCGGTAGAGCAGCGCGGTCGCGACGACGGCGTCCGCTCCGCCGCCGAAACCTGCGAGCGCCCCCGTGAGCCCCAGCTCCTGCAGCCCGAGGCCGCCCGGTGTGATCGCGATCGACCCGACCAGGCGCGCGAACGACCACGCCGCCAGGGCCTCGAAGAACGAGACGCCGGCCACCCCGGTCGCGTGCATGCAGGCGAGCATGACGCCGAAGAGGGTGAGCTGGTTCGCGAGCGTCGCCGCTGTCAGGAACGGCCAGTGGCGCGCGACGACGCCGATCGTCTCGGCGCGCATGCTCGCGAGCTTCTCGCCCCAGGCCGTCCGCGGCGGCCGGCCGAAGAACCCGAGCGCCCGCGAGGCGACCCGCCCCGCGAACGCGCCGATCCGGCGGGCCTGCTCCGCGCTGCGAAACGCGATCACCGCGGCGCCGATCAACGCGGCGAGCGTCGCGACCGCGATCAGGCTGACCGCGAGCAGGAGCGGGCTCGTGTGGCCCGCGCCGAGGGCCGTGACCGCGGCGACCGGGAGCACGATGTTTGCGCCCTGGTTCCACACGGCCACCAGGAGAAAGCCGGCCGTGACGGCCGCGGGCGCGAAGCTCCAGCGGCGCAGCATCCCCACCTGGGTCGCGAACCCGACCGCCTCGCCCATCGGCAGCACCGTCGTCATCAGGCCCGAGAACTGGGTGAGCAGCATCGAGCGGCGGTAACCGAGGTCGGGAACGGCGGCCATCCACGGCAGGCCGCCCGTGGCCACGTTGAGGACCGTGCAGACGGCGATGACGGCCCAGTCGCGGCCGCTCAGGTGGATCATCGCCTGCCAGACGGCCTGGTAGTCGGCGAAGCTGGGGATGACGACGACGAAGATCCCCGCGACGACCACGAGCCCGACAGCCGGCCCGGCGCACCGGCGGGCCACCGCCCTCCGGTCCCGGCTCATTCGCGGGCGGGCGTCGCGCCGGCGTCTTCCACCACGGCAGAGCCGTCCTCCTTGCGCCTTCGGTGGACGAGCTTGCGGGTCTCCGCCCACCCGATCTGGTGCGCCAGGGCGCCGAGCCCGAACGCGACGTTCCAGGCCGTCGTCAGGAGCGCCTGGCCCACGGTGTAGGCGGTGATCACCTCCTGCGACGCGACGCCGTGCAGGACGACCGAAGCGAGCCCGGTCTGTGCGCCCACGGCACCGGGGAGCACGGCGACAGTCGAGGAGATCGACGACGCGGCCACGATCAGGAAGACGTTCTTCACCGACACCGGGACGTGGAAGGCGTACATGAACGTCGCGTTCACGCCCATCCGCGCGAGATACGAGAGCGCCTCGACCGCGACCACCTGGATCAGGAAGGTCCGCCGCCGCCCCAGGATCGCACCGCCCTCCTTCGCGTTCTCCCACGTCGTCTTGAAGCGGCGGTAGAGCACCCGCCCGGCGATCGCGATCAGCGCCGCCCCGCCGACGAGGATCACCAGCGAGAGGCCGGGGTGGTCGGCGAACCAGGCGAAGTGCACGTCGAACGAACCGGCCACGCCGAGGAAAAGCCACGAGTACACGAGGATGCTGACGATGACGAAGAAGATGTTCTCGACCACCGTCGCCCCCACCAGGCCCGCCACCGTCGAGCCCGCGATGGTGCTGCGGAAGAAGCCCAGCATCGCCACCGTGCCCGCCGACGCGGGCAGGATCGCGTTCAGCCCGACGCCGCCCGCGTAGTAGCGCATGATCGGCCGGTACCTGACGCCGGCGTCCGGGTAGGCCGCGCGCAGGATGTTGCTCCATGCGAGCGCGACGAGCAGGGTCTGAGCGGTCTGGAAGGCGAGCCCGAGCACCAGCAGCGGCACGGACACCGCCGTGATGGTGTCCCACAGCTGCTGCAGCCATCCGGCCATCGGCGTGCGTCACGGTACGACGGGCCCGGACCTCCGGCGTCATCCCGTTCGGGTGGTCTGGGCGTCGGATTCCAGGTCGGAGCGACCCGGGTTGTTAGCAGTCGGTCTCGGCGGGGTAGCGGAAGGCGCGATGGCCGTGAGCGAAGCAACCTGGCTGCGCCCGCTCGCCGAGCGCGTCGACGCGGACGAGGCGGCGATCAGCGTCTACCTCGACCTCTCGCCGTCGGCGACGCCGACGCCGTCCGACCTCGCGACCCGGGTGCGATCGGCGACGGACACCCTGGCCTCGCTGGCGTCCCAGCGCTCGGGCGGCGCGAAGCGGCGCATCGAGGCGGGGGCCGGCCGGCTCGCCTCCTTCCTCGAATCGGAGGATCTGCGCGGCGGCGGCCATGTCCACGGAGCGGCGATCTTCGCGCACGGGGACGACCTCTTCACGGCGATGCCGCTCTGGCGCTCGGTGGCGGAGCTGACGACCGCGGGCCGGCGCTTCGTCCTCCGTCCCGCGGCCGCGCTCGCGAGCCGCACGAACGACGTCCTCCTGGTCGAGGCGGGCCGGGAGCTGGGCCGGGTGGTCGCGTTCGACCGCGGGCACGTCATCGAGGTGGCCGACGCAGATCAGCACATCGCCAATCGCCACTCCCGCGGCGGCTGGATGCAGTCGCGCATCCAGCGCGACATCGATCGTCAGGCCGAGCTCCACCTGGCCGAGGTGGTCGCGATCGTCGAGCGCCTCCATGACGCGCTCGGCAGCCCGCCGATCGTGATCGCCGCGACCGCGGACCACGCCGCCTCGGTGCGGCAGCAGATGGGCGAGGGCACTGCAGACGCGGTGATCGGCGTGCTCGGGAACGCCCGCGACGCGGATGTCACGCAGCTGTACGACGACGTGCGGCGGCTGGCCGACGAGCACGACGCGCGCCGCGAGGAGGCGCTCCTCGAGCGGCGGGCGGAGCAGCTCGGCCGCGAGGCGGTCGACCCCGGCCTCGACGGGGTGCTCGACGCCGCCTACACAGGGAGGATCGAGACCCTGCTCGTCGGGCGCGGTGCGGAGCCGGACGTCTTCTCCTGCCCGCAATGCGGCCGCCTCGGCGCGGAGGCACGCGTCTGTCCGTACGACGAGACATTCATGCAGCACGAGCCGGACGGTGTCGAGGCGGTGGTCTCCGCCACGCTGCGCGCCGACGGCTCGGTCTGGGAGCTGATGGATCCCGACCGCCGCGACCTGGACGCGGCCGGCGGCCTCGGGGCGATCGTGCGCTACTGATGGAGGTGGACGGGTGAGCGACCTCGGGCCAAGCGGCAACGATTTGGACGCCGGCCTGCAGCCGGACTTCGGCGCCGACCTGCACGTCTGGACGACGCGCTGGGACCAGATCGAGGAGGACCGGGCGGACGCTCCGGCGGAGGCCCTCGAGGAGGCGGCCGACCTCCTGGACGAGATGTTCGAGGCGCTCGGGGTGGCGACCAACGCGACGGAGGCGCCGGGGACGGAGGACGTCGTCCGCGCCCGCGAGCAGGTGCACGACGTCGTCGACCGCATCAACCGCGACCAACCGGTCGACGCCGAGGATCTCGACAGCGCCTTCGAGGAGGCGCGCGGCACCTTCCGGCTGCTCGTCACCGGGCGCCACGCCAGCGGCGACGACGCCGGGCTCTAGCCCTACCCCCGTGTCGATCCGGCCGCTCGAGAGCGGCCCTGCGGGCCGCCCGCCGCAGCTCCGCCGGCTCTTTTGATGGGTGCGCGGCGCTGCGGCGGCATCCCTCCACGGGGTCGTGGCTGGGTCGGTTTTGAGTGTCCGACGACGGCCAGCGCGCCCCTCCGTCGCG
>JBKPMQ010000393.1:0-3072 GCA_046732235.1 Actinomycetota bacterium | reverse complement strand
ACGTCGAAGAAGTGCAGCCCGAACTTGCGGGAGAGCTCGAGGAACACGAGGTCGGTCGAGAGCGCCGGCAGCGCGAAGACGAGCGAGAACGAGGTCGCGAGGATGGCGAAGCAGAAGAGCGGCATACGGTTCAGCGACATGCCCGGTGCGCGCAGCCGGGCGATGGTGACGAGGAAGTTGGCCGCGGCGGCGGTGGACGACATGCTGTTCAGCAGCAGCCCGAGCGCGTAGTAGTCGACGCCGGGGCCGGGGCTGAATTTCCGCGAGGCGAGCGGCACGTAATCGAACCAGCCGGCGTTCGGTGCGTGGCCGAGGGCGAGCCCCGAGTAGAGCAGGAGGCCCGATCCGAGATAGAGCCAGTAGCTGAGCGCGTTCATGCGCGGGAACGCCATGTCGCGGGCCCCGATCATCAGCGGCACCAGGTAGTTGCCGAAGAACCCGATCGAGAGCGGGATCACGAACAGGAAGATCATCGTGACGCCGTGCATCGTCATCATCTGGTCGTAGGTGCCGGGGCCGACGACGCGCTCGTTCGCCTCGGCCAGCTGCGTCCGCATCACCAGCGCCTCGATGCCGCCCGCGGCGAAGAAGGCCAGCGACGTCACCAGGTAGAGGATCCCGATCCGCTTGTGGTCGGTGGTCGTGAGCCAGCCGGTCAGCCCGGGGCGCTCCTCCCAGATGCGGTCGAGGCGCTCGACCCGCTCGCGGGCGACGGTCCCGACCGCCATCAGCGCAGTCCCTCCAGGTACGCGACGAGCGCGTGCCGCTCCGATGCGGGCAGCGACGCGAACCCCGGCATGCGCGCCCCGGGCTTGATCCCCTGCGGGTCGGTGATCCAGCCGAACAGCGAGCGCGGGGTGTTCGGGATGGTGAGCGCCGCGAGCGTCCGGCGGCTGCCGATGTGGGTCAGGTCAGGGCCGACGCGGCCGGACGCGGCCGTGCCCCGGATGGTGTGGCAGTTCTGGCAGCCGACGGTCATGAACGCCCGCCGGCCGAGGGTCGCGTCCGTCCCCGACGGCGGGGCAGCCGGCTGTGACTGAGCGCGGAGCCAGGCCCGGAACTGGTCCGGAGGCTGCACGATCACGTAGAAGGCCATCTGGGCGTGGCCGAGGCCGCAGAACTCGGAGCACTGGCCCCGGTAGACGCCGGGGTCGGGCGCGTCGAGCTCGATCCGGTTCACCCGGCCGGGGATCAGGTCGATCTTGCGGTCGAGCCGGGGCACCCAGAAGCTGTGGATCACGTCGGCCGTCGTGACGCGGACGTCGACGGGCGTGCCGGAGGGGATGTGGATCTCGTTCGCGGTCACGGCAGGCGTGCCGTGGTAGCGCACCTCCCAGAACCACTGATGGCCGATCACGTCGATCGTCAGCTTCGTCGGCCCCGGCAGCGCCGACGTGGCCGGCATCACGTGGATCACGAAGCCGAACAGGATCGCGAGGAACACGATCGGGGCGGCCAGCCCGCCGCCGATGATGACCATGTACGGCCCGCGGTCCTCGTGCGAGGGGTCTTCGGGACGGCGGCGGCGCACGAACGCGAGCACCAGCAACGCCACGACGACGCCGAACACGACCATCGCGCCCGCGAACATCGCCCACCAGAGCGTGTTGATGTCGCGCGCCGGGCGGGTGGCGGGGTTGGTGATCGCCTGGTTCGAGTTGCACCCGGTTGCCAGGAGGGCCGGCAGCAAGAGCAGGGCCAAGCGCGGCCACCTGCCGACCTGGAGGGCACCTCGGGTCACTTCGCTCGCTCATACCCGCGAGCGGTCGCACCTACTCACGATGAATAAACGGGGTCAGACCCCTTTTATTCATCGCTCAGACGCCCGGCGGGCAGGGCCCGAAGACGGCCCGCGTCATCTGATCCCCTCTGGGAGCGCATCGCCGTGCGCGGCGATCATGTCGTCCACGAGCGCGGCGATTTGCTCCGGCGACAGCGTCCCCGACGTGTTCGGATCGAGCAGCGCGGCGTGCACCACGTGGTCGCGGCGGCCCTCGAGCGCCGCCCGCACGGTCAGCTCGCACACGTTCAGGAAGGTGCGGTTGAGCGCGGCCAGCTGCGGCGGCAGCGCACCGATCGCGGTCGGCTGGACGCCGTTCCCGTCGACCAGGCACGGGACCTCGACGCAGGCGCCCCGGGGCAGGTTCTCGATCAGCCCCTCGTTCGGGACGTTGCCGTAGATCACGCGCGGCTCGCCGGTGACGATCGAGTGCACGATCAGCGACGCGTACTCCAGGCTGCGCTCGATCTCGAATCCGCCGCCGGCCGCGAGCCGCTGCCGCTCCTCGTCGTACAGCCGCAGGTTCTCCTCGCTCCGGCGCACATAGTCGTCCACCGGCACCCGGAACTCGTCGATCATCGCGTCGTCGCGCAGGAACCAGGGCAGGTATTCCGAGGAGTGCTCGCTCGACTCGGTCGGGAAGTAGCCGAAGCGGCGGTACATCTCGACCCGTACCCGCCGCCGCAGGCCGGCGTCGCGCTCGATCGCTGCGTCCAGGAGCGGGTAGAGGTCTTCGCCGCGGCGCTGGAAGCGCAGGATCCAGGCCTGATGGTTCACCCCGGCGCCCAGGTAGTCGACCTCCTCGTAGGGCACGCCGACGAGCTCGGCCAGGCCGCGGGTCGTCCACTGCACGGAGTGGCACAGTCCGACGATCCGCTGGACGGGCGAGCCGGTGTAGGTGGCCCAGCACAGCATCGCCATCGGGTTCGTGTAGTTCAGGAGCCAGGCGCCGGGGCAGAGCTCGTCCATGTCGCGGGCGATGTCGACCATCACCGGGATCGTCCGCAGCGCCCGGAAGATGCCGCCGATGCCGAGCGTGTCGCCGATCGTCTGGCGCACGCCGTACCGCTTCGGCACCTCGAAGTCCGTGAGCGTCGCCGCGTAGCCGCCCACCTGGATCATGTTGACGACGAAGTCGCATCCGGCGAGCGCGGCCCGCCGGTCGAGGTGGGCCTCGAACGTCGCCCGGGCGCCGAGCACGCCGATCGACCACCGCGCCATCGCCACGCCGGTCTCGAGCCGCCCGGGGTCGATGGCGTGGAGGGCGATCGTGGCGTCGGCGAGCTCCGGGA
>JBKPMQ010000392.1:0-12258 GCA_046732235.1 Actinomycetota bacterium | reverse complement strand
GGCTGATCCGGGAGGCGTCCGGGCGCAACGCCAGGATCGAGTCGCCCCACGCCGTGCGGCCGTCGAAGGGCGCGTTCCCCGTCGCGACCAGGATCTGGCCGGAGGCCGGGTCGATGACGGCGCCCGCCCGGCCCCAGATGGCCGAGGCGGAGTCGGGGCACGACGCCGGCTGCTGGAGGCGGTGGACGTCGGAGCAGAGGGTGTTGAACACCGCGGCGATGCGCCCGTCGCCGCGGTCGATCAGAACCACGTGGCCCTGGTAGGGCGGTGCGTCCCCGATATAGCCGCCCGTGGTCACGTACACGAACCTGCCGCGCACGTTCAGCGCCGAGGCGATCTTCTCCCGCTCCGGCAGGAGCGTGACGCGAACCGGCCAGCCGCCGTCACGCTGCTCACGCCCGCTTGCGACTGCAAGCTTGTGGATCAGACCGTCGGGGGAGGCGGCGTAGAGGAACCGCCGGCCGGGGTCCGCGGCCGGCGTCGCCGTGGTGATCTGGGCGCTGCCCGCGACCGACGCGTAGCCCGGCGGCGTGAACGTCCACAGCATCCGCCCGGCAGGCGAAAGCGCGAGCGTGCGGCCGTAGGTCGTCGTCATGAAAAAGGCGTCCCGGCGGCGGCCGTCGATCCTCACGCCGTGCAGGAAGATGGGCGACGAGTCGACCGTTCCCGGCAGTGCGACGACGCGCCGGCGCAAGCCGGCCACCGACGCCGCCGTCACACCGGTCGGCCGCGGGTCGAAGTTGGTGCGCGCGGCGTCATAGCCGAACACCGGCCAGTCGGCGACGGCACGGCTCGCCGGCGCACCCACAGTCGTCGCCGGCTGACTCGTCCCCGGGGCGCCGGCCGCGTGGCCACCCGTCGACGGCGGCCCCAGAGCGGCGTCGTCGGCCCGGACCGCGACCCCGATAGCGACGGTGCCGCCCCCGACCGCCACCACCGCCAGTGCCACGGCCAGACGCCGGCTCACGCTCTCAGACTAGATCACGGCGCGCGGCAAACCCCAGTCGGCCCTCCGTCATCTGTGAGGGGGCCGAGCGGTGGGCCAACGACGGTCATGCCGGCATCCCCACCGAGCGTGCGGAATGCCTCGGATGCCGCGGCGGTGCCGGCGTGCGCTGCGAACCTCTCGAAGAACATCTCCATCCCAGCCGGCGTGAAGACGGCGAGCATTCGCGCGGGCCCGTCACTGACGTTGCGCCATGTATGGGGAACGCCTCGCTGGATGTACATGCATGTGCCGGCTGGACCTTCGCTCACGTCGTCCTCGAGCCGGAATCGGAAGCGGCCGTCGAGCACGTAGAGAAACTCGTCCTCTTTGGCATGGGTGTGCAGCGGAGGCCCCTCGCCGGCCGCTGCGACCGTCTCGAGCGCAACCAGTGCCCCATGCGTCTCATGCCCGCGAACCTTGAATGTCATCGCGCCGCCGACCGGATTGGCGACGGATACGCCCTCGCCAGGCCCGAGCACAATCCCCCGCACATCATCAGCCATCGCCCGGACCCTACCGGAGCCGGTCGCTCTCGTGAGAGTCCCGACACTCGGCGGCGAAGCAGAGGAAGCTGCGGCTGGGGAGCCGCCCCGGCCCACACGACAACCACTCCCGGCGCTATCAGCCGTCAGGGCGGATGGCGCTGGGAGGAAGCTGCGTATTCCTCATCTCGTCCAGCAACGGCGACTCGAACGCTCCGAGCGAGCCGAAAATCTGCAGGCACAGCCACTCGGAACCCGGCATCCGGACGTGCCATCACTGACGTTCGACGTCCAACCCACGACATCGTCATGTCGGGTCACAGCGTCAGCCGCAGCCCGAGTTGTCGCCGCAGTCGCGGCAGGTGTAGCAGGCGCCCGTGCGGACCTTGCGGCCGCCGCACTTGGCACACTCGACCGCGTCCTCCCAAGCGTTGAACAGCGCGCGCTGGCCGGGGCCCGCCGTGGGGGCGGCCTGCGCGGCGGTGTCGTCCGACGGGGCCGCGTGCGAGTGGCCGTTGCCGTTTGCGAGCTGCTCCCGCATCGCGGCGTTCATGATGCCGAGCTCGGCCTGTGTCTCCGCCTCGAGGAAGCGCTTGCCCATCCACCGGAAGATGTAGTCGGGGATGGACTTGGCGATGCGGATGTCGGGGTCGTTGGTGATCCCGGACGGCTCGAACCGCATGTGGGCGAACTTGCTCACGAACACCTCGAGCGGCACGCCGTACTGGAGGCCGACCGAGACCGCGATCATGAACGCGTTCATGAGGCCGGCGAGCGTCGTGCCCTCCTTGGCGATGTCGACGAACACGTCGCCGGGATCGCCCTCCGGGAAGAGGCCCACGTGGATGTAGCCCTCGTACTCGCCGACCTGGAACTTGCGCCCGATCTCCTGGCGCTCGATCGGCATCACCCGGCGGGTCGGCTTGGCCGCGATCAGCTCGGGTTGGGAGCTCTTCGTCTGCAGCGGCTGGGCCACCTTGCACCCGTCGCGGTAGATCGCGATCGCCTTCACGCCGAGCTTCCACGCGTCCATGTAGAGCTGGACGACGTCGTCGACGGTGACGTCGTTCGGCAGGTTGACCGTCTTCGAGATCGCGCCGGAGACGAACGGCTGCACCGCCGCCATCATGTTCACGTGGCCCATGTGGTGGATGGCGCGGTCGCCGACCGCGACGTCGAACACGGTCAGATGCTCGGGGTGGAAGCCGGGCGCGCCGACCACGGTGTTGTGCTCGTTCACGTAGGCGACGATCTGGTCGACCTCGTGCGGCGCATAGCCCAGCTTCTCGAGCGCCGTCGGGACGGTCTGGTTGACGATCGTGATGTCGCCGCCGCCGACCAGCCGCTTCGACTTCACCAGGGAGAAGTCGGGCTCGATGCCGGTCGTGTCGCAGTCCATCATGAAGCTGATGGTGCCGGTGGGCGCGATCACGACGGCCTGCGCGTTGCGGTAGCCGTGCTGCTCGCCGAGGGCGAGCGCCTCGTCCCACGCCCCGCGGGCGGCCGTGACCATCTCGGCCGGCACCAGCGAGGAGTCGATGTTCCCGACCGCCGCGCGGTGCTTGCGGATGACCCGCAGCATCGCGTCGGAGTTGCGGGCGTACTCGTCGAAGGCGCCGACGCGCCCGGCCATCTCGGCCGACTTGCGGTAGGCCCGGCCGGTCATGACCGCCGAGATGGCGGCCGCGTAGGCCCGGCCCTCGTCGGAGTCGTACGCGAGCCCGCGCGCCATCAGCAGCGCGCCCAGGTTGGCGAAGCCGAGGCCGAGCTGGCGCATCGCCCGGGCGTTCTTCGTGATCTCCTCGGTGGGGTAGCTGGAGTTCCCCACCAGGATCTCCTGGGCCATCAAGATCACGTCGACGGCCCGCTCGAACCGCTCGACCTGGAACTCGCCCGTCTCCCGGTCGCGGAACTTCATCAGGTTCAGGCTGGCGAGGTTGCATGCGGAGTTGTCGACGTGCAGGTACTCCGAGCACGGGTTCGAGGCGTTGATGCGCCCCGTCGCCGGGCAGGTGTGCCAGTCGTTCATCGTCGTGTCGTAGTGCATGCCGGGATCGGCGCACTTCCACGCGGCCTCGGCGATCTGGTGCATCAGGTCGCGGGCGCGCACGGTCTTCACGACCGAGCCGTCGGTGCGGGCGGTCAGCTCCCAGTCGGCGTCGTCGATGACGGCGCGCATGAACTCGTCGGTGACGCGCACCGAGTTGTTCGCGTTCTGGTACTGGATCGAGGCCCAGTCGGGGGAGTCGAGGGTCATGTCGTAGCCGGCCGCCTGCAGCACGCGAGCCTTCTCCTCCTCGTGCTGCTTGCACCAGATGAACTCCTCGATGTCGGGGTGGTCGACGTTCAGGACGACCATCTTGGCCGCCCGGCGCGTCTTGCCGCCCGACTTGATCGTGCCCGCCGAGGCATCGGCGCCGCGCATGAACGAGACCGGCCCGGAGGCGTAGCCGCCCTTGGCCAGCTGCTCCTTCGACGAGCGCAGCTTGCTCAGGTTGATGCCCGACCCGGAGCCGCCACGGAAGACCAGGCCCTCCTTGCGGATCCAGTCGAGGATCGACTCCATGTTGTCCTCGACGGAGAGGATGAAGCACGCGCTGCACTGCGGGTGCTCCTCGAAGCCGACGTTGAACCACACCGGCGAGTTGAAGGCGACCATCTGGTGCAGCAGGAGGTGGGTCAGCTCGGCGCGGAAGGTGTCGGCCTCGTCGTTGTCGGCGAAGTAGCCGTCCTTCGTGCCCCAGGCAGTGATCGTGTCGGCGACGCGGCCGATCATCTGCCGCACGGAGCGCTCGCGCTCGGGCGAGTTGAGCTTCCCGCGGAAGTACTTCTGCGCCACGATGTTCGTGGCCGTCTGGCTCCAGAACGTCGGGAACTCGACCTCGCGCTGCTCGAACGACGGGCCGTCCTTGCCCGGGATGAGCGCGTCGCGCGTCTCCCACTCGACCGCGTCGAACGGCTCGGCCCCGGCCTCCGTGAAGTAGCGGGGCACGCCGATGCGGACATCCTCCCTGCCTTCCAGCACCGAGTTCCTCGTCCCCTTCACGGTTGTCGCCATGCCCGTCGCCTCCTCACCAGTATGAAGTTTACCGAACAGATGTTCGCTTTGCCACCCGCTTGGCGGGCTTCTTGCGCCCCTCGAGCCGCGCCAGCTCCCGCTCGAACTCGTCCACGTCCTGGAAGTCGCGGTAGACCGACGCGAACCGGACGTAGGCCACACGGTCGAGGTCGCGCAGCACCCGAAGGGCCTGCTCGCCGATCCGGCGGGCCTCGACCTCGTCGCCCACGCCGTTGCGCAGGTCGGCCTCGATGCGCACGGCCGCCTGCTCGATGTCCGCGAGCGGCACCGGGCGCTTTACGCACGCGCGCGTGAGGCCGGCCATCAGCTTCGCGCGGTCAAAGGGCTGGCGGGTGCCGTCGCGCTTCACCACATGCAGGGCGGCCTGCTCCACGCGCTCGAACGTCGTCATGCGCTGGCCGCACAGGAGGCACTCGCGCCGCCGCCGGATGGCGCCCTTGCCGGCCACGCGGGTGTCGACGACCTTGGTCTCTCCATGCTCGCAATAGGGACAGTTCATGCGTCTCGCTCTCCCGCTCCCGTTTCTACATCTTGTGGGTGTTCTCCTGCCGAACCCCTATATCTAGTAGGAACGACCGGTCGGGGGTAGGTATTCTCGCCGGTGGGCCGGACGGACTCGAAACCCGGCTTCCGGAGCGGGATTGCCCGTTTTCGCCGGATGCGCTGCGGGGAAGGAGGAACTCGATGGGACTCGACAACACCGTGATCACCGTCGTCGGCGTCGTGGTCGCGGCGGTGGCCGCCCTGCTGATGGCGGGCATGATCGGCGCGAGCGAGCGGAGCGCAGGCAGCTCCCCCCGCCGGCGCACGCAGCGCCCGGCGGAACCCGGCTCGGGACCGGGCCTACCCGGCGATCGAGCGTAGGGTCTCGGAGAGGCCCTCGCCGAGCGGCATCGTCGCCTTCCAGCCCAGCTCGCGCCCGGCCAGCGACGGGTCGAGCGCGCTCCGCGAGAGCTCGCCCAGCCGCGGCGGCCGCAGCTCGGGCGTGGCGTCGGTGCCCGCCGCGCGCTGGCACTCGGCCAGCAGGTCGTTGACGCTCGTCTCGATCGCCGTGCCGATGTTGAAGACGGCGTGCGCGCCGGCGTAGCCGAGGGCGGCCAGGTTGGCCGCGACGACGTCGCCGACGTAGACGTAGTCGCGCGTCTGGCTGCCGTCGCCGAAGACGAGCGGCGTCTCGCCGGCGGTGAGCTTGCCGAAGAAGATGGCGACCACGCCGGCCTCGCCGTGCGGATCCTGGCGCGGCCCGTACACGTTGCCGTAGCGGAGGATGACGTGGCGGGTGCCGTAGAGGCGGTTGTAGAGCTCGACGTAGTGCTCGCCGCAGAGCTTGGCGACGCCGTACGGCGCCATCGCCGCGCACGCGGTCGTCTCGGGCGAGGGGATCACGTCGACCTCGCCGTAGATCGCGCCGCCGGTGGACGAGAACACGACCCTGGCGTCGCACAGCCGGGCCGCCTCGAGCACCTCGGCCGTGCCGCGCACGTTCACGTCGGCGTCGCGGCCGGGATCCTCGACCGAGACGCGCACGTCGGCCTGGGCCGCGAGGTGGAAGATCGCCTGCGGGCGCAGGTCGGAGGCGAGGGCGCGCATCGCCGCGGCGTCGCGGATGTCGATCTGGTGGAGCTCGGCGCCGGCCGGCACCCGCTCGCGCTTGCCGGAGGAGAGGTCGTCGACGACCGCCACCCGGTCGCCGCGCGCGAGGAGCGCGTCGGCCACGTGAGACCCGATGAATCCGGCGCCGCCGGTGACGACCGCGGTGATGGGCATGGCGGCGGAGCTTACCCGGCGGATCGCGACCGGAGCGCCTGCACGAGCGCGCTGTGCGCCATCACGACGCCCGGGCTCACCTGGAGCATCGCGAGATAGCGGCGTCCGAACGGCGTGCCGGGATCCGGCGGCGCCACCAGCGCGCGCACGCGTGCGACGAGCGCCTCGGGGCTGGCGGCGGTCGTGTCGACGTCGCCCGCGTCCAGGGCGTCGTCGATCGCGACGATGAGCTCGGAGAGCGGGCGCAGCCAGGCTAGCCGGAAGCTCTGGGAGGCGATCTGCAGGAACTCGGCGCCGGTGAGGCGGCCGCCGTACCGCTCCAGGTGGACGCGCTCGGCTTCCAGCAGCTGCCGGTGCAGGTCGAGCAGGCGCGGGCGCAGTGCGGGGAGGGTCTCGGCGATGCCCGTATTGTGGCTGGGACCGGGCGTATGGTTGTCGCTCGTGTCACCGCGAGCGCGAGGAGGTATCGCGAATGGCAGAGGTCGCTTCCTACGGCCTGCTGTTCTACGGCGGGCCGCAGGGATACCAGACGAACCGGGCGCAGATCCATCTCAGCGACGCGAACGGCCAGACGCTTGCGTTCGTTCGCTTCAACGATCCCGACATGGACTTCGAGCACGACTACGAAGACGCCGGGATCATCCGCATGCACCTGCCCTCGGCCATGTTCCAGAGCGTGCTCGACGTCCTGCGGAACGAGCGACCGGTCGAGGTCTACTTCGCCGCCGGCCAGGCGTTCCTGGGCACCAACAGCGAGCCCGTGGGCGAGGAGGAGTAGGCGCTCCTAGCGGTCGAGGATCGTCAGGTCGAGCCGCCGCAGCCGCTCCGGGTCGGCGAGGATGTCGATCTCGACGATCCGGCCGCCCCTGACGGTGAAGGCGCCGATCGAGAACGGCTGCCCGTCGCGGGCTGCGACCAGGCCGGCGGATCCGTTCACGAGCGCGCGCCGGATCGCGAGGTCGACCCGCGACCAGGTGAGCGCCTGGCGGGCGACGGTCTCGGCACCGCGGATCTCGGACCCGCCCGCGGCGACCCCCTGATCGGCCCTCAGCACGACATCGGGGTCGAGGACGGCGACCAGCGCCTCGAAGTCGCCGTCGCGGGCGGCGGCGAGAAAGGCGTCGACGGCCGCCCACTGGATCTCGAGATCGGCGTCGGGGACGGGATCCGTCCGCTGCACGCGCCGCCGCGCGCGGCTGGCGAGCTGGCGCGCCGCCTCCGGTGAGCGGTCGACGATCGGCGCGATCTCGTCGAACGGCATCGCGAACATGTCGTGCAGCACGAAGGCGAGCCGCTCGGCGGGGGTCAGCGTCTCGAGCACGATGAGCAGCGCCAGCCCGAGCGAGTCGGCCAGCAGGGCCTCGTGCTCGGGATCGGTGCCGTCCGCGCGGTCGATGACGGGCTCGGGCACGTGCACGCCGATCGGCTGCTCCCGCCGCGAGCTGCGCGAGCGCAGCGTGTTCAGGGAGATGCGGGCGACGACGGTCGTGAGCCAGCCTCCCAGGTTCTCGATCTCGTCCGCGTCGGAGCGGCTGAGTCGCAGCCAGGCCTCCTGCACGGCATCGTCGGCCTCGCTGACCGAGCCGAGCATCCGGTAGGCCACCGCGCGCAGGCGCGAGCGGTGCTCCTCGAACCGCTCCGCCAGCCATTCCCCCTCATCCATCGGTCACCCTCCTTCCCCGGTGTGGTGTCGGAGCGATGACCCGCCAGGCCCGCCGAATGTGACGCCGGCCCTGTCACGTTCCGCCCTCCGCGTGGGTCTCAGAAGTACCACCCATACATGAGAGACACGGAGGTCTCCCTTTCATGGCGACAACCCATCCATCGCTCGATCAGCCGTTTCGCGTCGGACGAACCCGGCGGGGCGCGGAATCCGCCGCGCTGCCGCGAGCGGGCGACGCCTCAGTGGGCGCGCCGTCGCTGCTCCTCCGCGCGGCCTGCCTCTGCCTGCGCGGAGCGCTCGTCGCGGTCGCGCTCCTGGTCGGGCTCGTCGCCGGCGGCGTGATCATCATCCCGCTGCTGATCTTCGCCCCACCGCTGCCGATCATCCTCGGCGGGCTCCTGGTCGTCTACGTGCTGGGCGCGACCAGCTCGATGGCCGACGGCTGGCACGCTCGCCGCCACCGCCGCTGACGATCGGTCGGCTTCAGGCGGCCTGAGTCGCGGCCGGCTCGTCCTCGCGCTGCACCTCGACGGTGTTCTCCGGCGTCAGCACGAGCCGGCCGCGGAACGGGCCCTTGCGGTCCTTGAAGTCCATCCAGTCGGAGGCGCCCTGCTCGATCACCTGGCGGGCCTCGTCGGCCGTGATCGACCGACCCTTCGTGGACTTCCAGATCACGAAGCCACAGCCCGGCTCCTTGCGGCTCTTCCACGACGAGCAGCCGTACGCGCGGCTGTTCTCGCGGATCTCGCCGCCGCACCTGGGGCAGGTGGCGATGGTCTCGCGCGGACCGGCCGGCGCGTCGAGCCGGGAGCCGTCCTCGGTGATCAGCTGCACCTGGTTGCCCTCGGCCAGCACCAGCCGGGCACGGCTCGGGCGGGTCTTGAACCCGTCGAGGAGCTCCGTCTGGCCGTGCTCGAGCAGGTCGCGGGCCTCGGCGGGGCTGATCGAGCGGCCCTTCTGCTGCTTCCAGATCACGAAGCCGCAGCCGGGCTCCTCCTTGCTCTTCCACGAGGAGCAGCCGTACGCGGCCCGGTTCTCGCGGATGACGCCGTCGCCGTTCGGGCACGGCCCGATCTCCGCCCGCTGGGCGCGCACCTCCTCGGCGGTCAGGTTGCGGAAGTAGTCCACGACCTCGGTCGTGAACGCGCGGATGTCGGCCATGAACCGGTCGCGCGGCTCCTGGCCGCGCTCGATCGCGGAGAGGCGCTGCTCCCACTTGCCGGTCAGCTCGGCGGACGTGAGGGCGTGGTCGTGCAGGAGCCCGATCGCCTGGCGGCCCTTGGCCGTCGCGCGCAGCGACCGGCCGAGCCGCTCGATGTAGCCGACGCGCAGGAGCTTCTCGATCGTCTCCGCCCGGGTCGCGGGCGTCCCCAACCCGGCGTCCTTCATCGCCTCGCGCAGCTCCTCGTCCTCGATCTGCTTCCCCGCCGTCTCCATGTCGCGCAGGAGCGAGGCCTCGGAATAGCGGGCCGGCGGCTTCGTCTGCTTCTCGAGCACCTCCGCCTTCTCGCACGTGCCCCGCTCGCCCTCGTCGACCTTCGGCAGCACCTGGCGGGGCTCGTCCTCGTCGCCCTGCGGCTCCTCGGCCGCTGCTTCCTCGCCGAACGCGGCGCCGCGCCAGCCGGCCTCGATCAGGCGCCGGCCACGGGTGCGGAAGCGGTGGTCGGCGGCGATCGTCACGATCTCGGTGTCCTCGAACTTCGCCTCGGGATGGAACACCGCCAGGAAGCGGCGCACGACCAGCTCGTAGATGCGGGCGTCGTCGCCGCTGAGCTCCTTCGTCGGCAGCTCGCCGGTGGGGATGATCGCGTGGTGGTCGTCGACCTTGGCGTCGGCGACGACCCGGGCCAGCGGCAGCACGTCGAGGCCGGCCACGTACCGGGCCGCAGCACGGGCGAACGGGAGGCCGGTCAGGCCGCGGGCGATGTCCTTGAGGTTGCCGATCTGGTCGGAGGGCAGGAACTGCGAGCGCGTCCGCGGGTACGTGATGACGGCCCCGGCCGCCGAGCCCTCGTACAGCCGCTGGGCCGCCTGGAGCGTGCGCGAGGCGGACATGCCGAAGCGGCTGTTGGCGTCGCGCTGGAGGCTCGTCAGGTCGTAGAGAAGCGGGGGGCGGGTCTTGCGCTCGGTGCGCTTGACCGACTCGACCGTCGCCTCCGCGCCGGTCGCCGCGGTGGCGACCGCCTCGGCCCGCTCGCGCTCGGAGGTGCGGTCCGTCTTGCCCTCGAACCAGCGCCCGGTGTAGACGCGCGGGCCGTCGAGCCCGAAGCGGGCGTCGACCTGGAAGTAGGTCTCCGGCTCGAACGCGTCGATCTCGAGGTCGCGGCGGACGATCAGGGCGAGGGTCGGCGTCTGCACCCGGCCGAGCGAGACGACGCCGCCGAGCGCACGGCCGCGCACCGTCGCGGCCCGGGTGCCGTTCATGCCCACCAGCCAGTCGGCCTCGGAGCGCGACCGCGCGGCGGCCTCGAGGTTCGCCATCTCGTCGCCGTCGCGCAGGTTGTCGAAGCCCTCGTTGATGGCCGCCCGCGTCATGGACGACACCCACAGCCGCCGAACCGGCTTCTTCACCCTGGCCACGTCCAGGATGTAGGCGAAGATCAGCTCGCCCTCGCGGCCGGCGTCGCAGCCGTTCACGATCTCGTCGACGTCGGCCCGCTTCATCAGCCGCTTGAGGATGTCGAGCTGCTTCTTGCCGCGCGCGTCCGGGCGGAGCTTGAACGAGTCGGGGAGCACGGGCAGCGTCTTCATCGACCATCGCTTCAGGCTCTCGTCGTAGTCCTCCGGCTCGGCCAGCTCGACGAGATGGCCGATCGCCCACGACACGATCCGGTCGTCGGCCTCGAGGTAGCCCTCGTGCTTCTGGAACCCGCCGCCGAGCGCGCGGGCGTAGTCCTGCCCGACCGACGGCTTCTCCGCGATGATCAAGGTCTTGCCCATAGCGGCGGCAGGGTAGCACCGGCCGAATGGCGCACTAGATCCAGCCCTTGCGGCGGTAGTAGGCGATCTGGAGGATGGTGGTGACGATGATGAGCCCCCACGACCACGCGTATCCGAAGCGCCAGTGCAGCTCGGGGCTGCCGTGGACGTTCTGGCCGTAGAGGCCGACGATGAACGTCGGAAGGAGCAGCACCGAGGCCACCACGGTCAGCCGCTTCATGACCTCGTTCTGGTCGTTCGAGACCTTCGCCTGGTGGTAGTCGCGCACGCTGGCGACGAGGTCGCGGGCGAGGTCGAGGCCCTCGCTCGCCCGCAGCAATTTGTCGAAGGCGTCGCCGAATCGCAGCTCGAGGTCGCGGGAGAAGAGCTCCCCGCCCTCGGTGTCGATGCGGTTGTCGATCACGCGGCGGGCCGCGTCGCGGGTCGGCGAGAGCGTCTGGCGCACGTGGAGCAGCTTGTGGCGCAGGTCGGAGAGGCGCGAGCGCACCAGGTCCGAGGGCCAGTCCTCGACGTGGTCCTCGAGGTCGTCGATCTGGTTGTCGAGCGTGTCGACGAGGTCGAGGAACGCCTCGGCCACCTCGTCGATCAGGCGGTAGGCGATCATCCCCGGCGCCTCATCGCCCTTCGTCGAGACGTCGCGGATCACCTCGGTGTCGAGCAGCGGCTTGCCCGGCGGCGACTTGCGCACGGTCACGACCGTGCTGCGCGTCAGGATGAGGTCGATCTCCTGGTACCAGAGCTCGTGTGTGTCCTCGTCGACGCGGGGCAGCAGCAGGAGCCCGAACACGTAGTCGATGTGCGCCTCGAAGGTCGGGCGGGGCTCGTCGTCGTGCCGCGCCGGCGCGAGCATGAGATCGATCGCGCGGTCGTGGAGGGGGACTCCGGCGGCCCGCTCGAGCGCCTCCCGGTCGGGGTCTTCGAGGTCGTGCCACTCGCAGCCGGACATCGGCCGAGAGCGTACTGCCGCATGCGGCCGGATTCGTCTAGCGTTGTGGCATGGACGGGATGCACGACCTCGGCGGCCGGCAGGGCTTCGGGCGGGTCGAGGCGGAGCCGGACGAGCCGCCCTTCCACGAGCCGTGGGAGGGGCGCGTGCACGGCATGTCCGAGACCGCGGACGTCGGGCCCGGGTTCCGGCACGCGATCGAGCGGATGGACCCCGTCGCCTACCTGACCACGTCGTACTACGAGCACTGGCTCGAGTCGATCGAGACGCGCGGGGTCGAGCACGGCTTCTTCACGCGCGAGGAGCTGGACGCGGCCGCCGCGCGGATCGCCGCCGGCGAGCCCGTCCCGCAGCGCGCCGATCCCGAGGCCGCGCGCGCCGCCCGGGCGATGC
>JBKPMQ010000391.1:0-14824 GCA_046732235.1 Actinomycetota bacterium | reverse complement strand
TGGCCTCCCCGGCGGCGTTCACCCCCCCAAGCGTGGGGATCAGAGTCGTCTGGCCGGTCGAGATCGAGAAGCGGTACGCCTGGCTGAAGTCCCTCATCGTCGTGGCGTCGAAGTTCGAGACGCCGCCCGTGATCTGCCCCGCGCCGTTGATCCCGAGGGCGGACGCGCCGAAGCTGTTGCACAGCGGGCAGGCGGAGGGAAGGTGCGTGATCGTGCCCCGCGACCAGTACCCGGCGTCGTCGCAGCAGCTGCCCTGGAAGATCGAGAGCGCGATCTGGCCGTTCGAGTTCAGGCTCGCCGTGTCGATGCCCGCCTCGGCGGTGATCGGGATGACGGCGTAACGGGTGGCGGCCCGCGCCGACGACGCGCCGAGCGCAGCCATCAGGGCGCACACCACCACGGCGACAAGACGAATCCGGCGAACGTGCACGGCTGGCCTCCCCTCGGTTGACCGAAGGCATACTCCTCCTGCCTCGCGAAGTCAACCGGCGGGCACATATGATCGCCGCCATCGACGACGCCTCCGGACTCATGCAGGGCCTGCCGCCGCCGGCCGACCGCGTCGTCGGCGTCCACAACTGGTCGACCTACCCACACCTGCGATGGGGGTTCCTGCACACGCGCGAGATCGTGCCGACGGCGCGGATCGAGCGCGGCGCCGGGCCGGTTTTCGTGCTCGAGGACGATCTCCGCGACGTCGCCGGCATCACGTTCCCATGGGCCGGCGAGCCGACGACCGTCGCCGAGATGCTCGAGCGCACGTTCGCCGACGGCTTCCTCGTCCTGCACCGCGGCCGGGTGGCGATGGAGCACTACGGCCCCGGCATGACGCCCTCGACCACCCACCTCCTCCAGTCAGTCTCCAAGTCGATCGCGGGCACCGTCGCCGGCGTGCTCGTCGGGCGCGGGCTGCTCGACCCCGAGGCTCCGGTGACCGCCTACGTCGACGAGCTCGCGGGCACCAGCTTCGAGGGCGCGACCGTCCGCCACGTGCTCGACATGCGCACCGGCACCGCGTACGACGAGACCTACGACGACCCGGCCTCGGACGTGTTCCTGACCGAGGTGCTGGCCGGGTGGAGGCCGCCGGCCGGCGAGCCTGCGGCCGCGCACGTCTACGAGCAGATCACACGCCTGGGCAACGCCCGCCCCCACGGCCAGGTGTTCGACTACCGGTCGATCCTGACCGAGCTGCTCGCGTGGATGCTCGAACGCGCGTCCGGCGTGCGCTACCCGGAGTTGGTCAGCGAGATCTTGTGGTCCCGGATCGGCGCGGAGCAGGATGCCGACATCACGATCCGCCACGGCGTCAGCCTCCCTGACGGCGGCGTGTGCGCCACCCTGCGCGATCTCGCCCGCGTCGGGCTCCTGCACCTGCGCGAAGGGCGGGTGGGCGACGAGCAGGTCGTGCCGCGCGAATGGGTGCACGACACGCGCCACGGCGACGACGAGTGCATCGCGGCGTACGCCCGCGCCGAGGAGGTCGAGGTGCACTCCGGCGAGATGTACCGCAACCAGTTCTGGGTGCTCGAGCGCGACAACGTCTACGCCGGCCTCGGTATCCACGGCCAGATGGTGTGGATCAACGTGCCCGCCGACGTCGTCTGCGTGAAGCTCTCGACCTGGCCGTCGCCGACCGACGACGAGCTCGAGGGCTGCTGCCTGACGGCGTTCGCGGCGATCGCCGACGCGCTGGGCGGCTGACGGCAGGCGGACGCACTCTTGCGCCGACCGGAGTATCCGGGTCGTGGCGAGGCGACTGACGGTGGGCATCCTGCGTGAAAGCAGGCTCGCATCCCAGGCCGCGAGCGCGTCGAGTCAGCGCCCAGCCATCCGGTTAGGTTCTCATTCGTTTCTCAACCGCGCCTCGCCGGCCTACTCGACCGTGACGGTCTTCGCCAGGTTCCGCGGCTTGTCGACGTCGAGGCCGCGGCGGGTGGCGATGGCGTAGGCGAGCTGCTGGAGCGGCAGCACGGCGAGCACCGGCTGGAGCTCGGGCTCCGTCCGCGGCAGGTAGAGCACATGCTCGGCCAGGTCGCGGATGCCCTCGTTGCCCTCGGTCGCGATGGCGATCACGTGCGCCCCGCGGGCGCGGACCTCCTCGATGTTCGACACAACCTTGTCGTAGACGTGCCCGTCGGTGGCGATCACGACCACCGGCGTCGAGCCGTCGAGGAGCGCGATCGGCCCGTGCTTCATCTCGCCGGCCGCATACGCGTCGGTGGAGATGTACGAGATCTCCTTCAGCTTGAGCGCGCCTTCGAGCGCGATCGGCAGGCCGATGTTGCGGCCCAGGTAGAGGAAGAACTCGTTGCCGGCGAAGCGGTCCGCGATCGGCTCGACGAGGTCGCCCCGCTCGAGCGTCGACTGGGCGAGGTCCGGCAGCGACCGCACCTGTGCCAGCAGCGTCTCGGCCCGCTCGCCGCTGACGGTGCCCCGGATCGTGCCGAGGCGCAGCGCGAGCAGGTAGAGCAGCGTGAGCTGCGCCGTGAAGGTCTTCGACGCCGCGACGCCGATCTCGAGCCCGGCCCGGGTGAAGAGCACCGAGTCGCACTCGCGCGTCATCTGGCTGCCCATCACGTTCGTGACGGCGAGGACGTGCGCGCCGCGGGCGCGGGCCTCCTTCATCGCCGCCAGCGTGTCGATCGTCTCGCCCGACTGGGCGATCGCGATCACGAGCGTGTTCTCGTCGATGACGGGGTGGCGGTAACGCCACTCGCTCGCGATGTCCGACTCGGACGGGATCCGGGCCCACTCCTCGAGCAGGTACCGGCCGACCAGGCCGGCGTGGTAGGACGTGCCGCAGGCCAGGAACACGATCCGGGAGAGGCCGCGGATCTGCTCGTCGGTCAGGTTCAGCCCGTCGAGCTGAAGCCGGCCGTGGTAGAGCCGCTCGCCGATTGTCTGTGCGATCGCGTCGGGCTGCTCCCAGATCTCCTTCAGCATGAAGGTCTCGTAGCCCTGCTTCTCGGCCGCGTCGTCGTCCCACTCGACCTCCTGCACCTCGCGCTCGATCACGGCGCCGTCGCCGGAGAGGAACGTCGCGCCGTCGGTGCGGGCGACCACGATCTCGTCGTCGAAGACGTGCTGCACCTTGCGCGTCTCGGCCAGGAACGCCGGGATCGCGGAGGCCATGAACATCTCGCCCTCGCCGACGCCGACGACGAGCGGGCAGCCGCGCCGCGCCGCCACGAGCACCCCCGGGCTGTCCCGGTGGGCGACGGCGAACGCGAAGTGGCCCTCCAGGCGCTGATAGGCCTCGTGGACGGCCTCGACCAGATCGCCCTCGTAGCAGTCCTCGACCAGGTGCGCGATCGCCTCGGTGTCGGTGTCCGAGTGGTAGACGTGGCCTGCCTCGGACAGCTCCCGCCGCAGCGCCGCATAGTTCTCGATGATGCCGTTGTGGACGACGGTGACGCCCGAGCCCTCGCAGGCCTCGATCGGGTGCGCGTTCGCCTCGATCACGCCGCCGTGCGTGGCCCAGCGCGTGTGGGCGAGCCCGGTCGTGGCCGGATGCGCCGAGCTGCCGACCGCGTCGCGCAACGCCGACACCTTGCCGACCCGGCGGGTGATGTCGGCCCTGCCGTTGATCAGGCAGATGCCGGCGGAGTCATATCCGCGGTACTCCAGCCGCTCGAGGCCCGTGAGGAGCAGCTCCTTGCAGGGCCTTCCACCGACGTATCCGACGATTCCGCACATCAGCCGACTCCGATCTCAGCCTGGACGATCCGCACCAGATGGTCGCACACCTCATCGCATATCGCCGCATTCTCCGCTTCCACCATCACGCGCACAACCGGTTCGGTGCCCGATGCGCGCAAAACCACCCGTCCGTCGGGTCCCAGCTTCGCCTCGGCTGCCGCAACCTCCTCCCAGACCCGCTCCGCGGCCTGCAGCGCCGCGCGGTCGGCAGCCACGGCGACGAGCCGCTGCGGGAACGGGACCACCAGATCGGCCAGGTCTCGCATAGACATATCTAGACTCGCGAGCGCCGTCAGAAGCATGAGCGCCGTCGCCAGGCCGTCCCCGGTGGTGTGGTGGCGCAGGTCGACCACGTGACCGGACTGCTCTCCGCCGAGCGTCGCACCGGTCGCGAGCATCCGCTCGAGCACGTAGCGGTCGCCGACATCCGTCACCTCCACCCCGACTCCGCGGTCGCGCATGACGCGGTGGAACCCGAGGTTCGTCATCGAGGTGACGACGACCCGGTCGACCCCGCGGGCGAGCGCGATCGCCGCGATGATCGCGTCGCCGTTCACGGGCCGCCCGGCAGCATCGACGGCCAGGCAGCGGTCGGCGTCGCCGTCGAAGGCGAGGCCGCAGCCGGCACCCGCGGCGCGCACCGCGTCGCCGACCGCCTCGAGATGGGTCGAGCCGACGCCGGCGTTGATGTTGCGCCCGTCCGGGTCGACGCCGATGAAGGTCGCCTCCATCCCCAGTCGCTCGAGCACGAGCGGCGCCGCACGATGGGCGGCGCCGTTCGCGCAATCGACCACCAGACCACCCTCGGCCGACATGCCGGCCCCGTAGCTCTCCACCAGCCAGTCCGCGTACTCCTCGACGGCGCCCGCGAGCGCGGCATCCGCGCCGCCCGAGGCGGCCGGCGCCGAACCGACCAGACGCTCGACCGCCGCCTCCAGATCGTCGCCGAGCTTGCGCCCGTCGCCGCGCAGGAACTTGATGCCGTTGTCCTTGTAGGGGTTGTGCGACGCAGAGATGACGCACCCCAGGTCGGCCTCGCCCAGCCGAGTGAGGACGGCGACCCCGGGCGTCGGGATCACGCCCGCACGCAGCGCCCGGCCGCCGGCCGAGACGATGCCCTCGGCGAGCGCATCCTCGAGCTCGGGCCCGGATTCGCGCGTGTCACGCCCGATCAGGACGCGCGCCCCCTCGCCGGCCCACGCGGCCGCCGCGGCGCCCAGGTCGCGGGCGAGGTCGGCCGTCAGGTCGACGCCCGCGACGCCGCGCACCCCGTCGGTGCCGAACAGCCTGCGCACGGGTGGAAGGGTCAGCGCTTCGAGAACTGCGGGCGCTTGCGGGCCTTCTTGAGACCCGCCTTCTTGCGCTCGACCTGGCGGTCGTCGCGGGTCAGGAAGCCCTGGCGCTTCAGCTCGGTGCGCAGGTTCTCGTCGACCCCGATCAACGCGCGCGAGATGCCGTGCCGCAGCGCGCCGGCCTGTCCGGAGATGCCGCCGCCGTCGATGCGGGCGCGGACGTCGTAGGCGGAGTCGGTGCCGGTGATCTGCAGCGGCGCGGTCGCGATCGCGCGCAGCGTCTGACGGGGGAAGTACTCCTCGATCCCCTTGCCATTCACCGTGATGGCTCCGGCGCCGGGGACGAGCACGACCCGCGCCACCGACGTCTTGCGCTTGCCGGTGCCGCGGTACGAGACGGCGGTGTCTGCCACTACGCTCTCTCCTGCAGGGGTTCAGGGTTCTGGGCCGCATGCGGATGGTCCGGGCCCGCATAGATCTTCAGCTTGCGCAGCTGCGCCGAGGCGAGCTTGTTCTTCGGCAGCATGCCCCGCACCGCCCGCCGCAGGACCTCCTCGGGCCGCCGCTCGAGCTGCTCGCGCAGCGACCGGGAGCGCAGCCCGCCCGGGTAGCCGCTGTGCCGGTAGTAGAGCTTCTGGTCGAGCTTCTGGCCGGTGACGTGAACCTTCTCGGCGTTCACCACGATCACGAAATCACCGGTGTCGACGTGCGGCGTGTAGGCCGGCTTGTCCTTGCCGCGGAGCACGTCGGCAATCTGCGTGGCGAGCCGTCCGAGGGTCTTCGATTCTGCGTCGACGACGTACCAGTGACGCTCGATCTCGCCCGGTCTGGCGGTGTAGGTCTTCATGGCGACCCGGAACTGTAGACGAACGCGCGTCGCGCGGGCCACATCCGCCTGATTGCGCGCGCAAGCGACCTGCTACCGTGTCCGCATGCGCGAGGTTCTGGATGACGTCCGGCGGATGCTGGCCGCGGGGGACAAGGTCGTCGTCGCGACCGTCGTCGACACCCGCCGCTCCGCGCCGCGCCCGCTCGGCTCGCGGCTCGCGCTCAGCTCGAGCGGCGAGATGGTGGGCTCGGTCTCCGGCGGCTGCGTCGAGTCCGACGTCGCGCTGCGGGCCGAGGAGGTGCTCGCCGGCGGACCGCCGCTGCTGCTCCGCTACGGCATCTCCGACGACGACGCGTTCGACGTCGGCCTCCCGTGCGGCGGCGAGATCGAGGTGTTCGTCCAGCCGGCCGACGTCGAGGAGCTCGACCAGGTCGAGGCCGCGCTCGCGTCCGGCCGCCGCCTGGCCGTCACGACGACGCTGACCGGCGACGACGCGGGCGTGAAGCTCTACGGGGAGGGCGAGGCCCACTCGGCGGCGACGCGGACCGACGAGAGCACGTTCGTCGAGCACTACGCCCCCGCCCCGGTGATGATGATCTTCGGCGCCGTCGACACCGCCCAGGCACTGTGCCGGATGGCGAAGACGGTCGGCTTCAACACGATCGTGTCCGACGCGCGCGGGAAGTTCGCGACGCGCGAGCGGCTGCCGGACGCCGACGAGATCGTCGTCGGCTGGCCGGCGATGGCCTACGACCTGCACGCCCCGGACGAGGCGACCTACGTCGTCGTCCTGACCCACGACGCTCGCTTCGACGAGCCGGCGCTGGGCCCGGCGCTGCGCTCCTCGACGCCCTACATCGGCGCCCTGGGAAGCCGGAGGGCGCAGGACGCCCGCCGCCGGCGGCTGCTGAACGCGGGTTACACCGAGGACGACATCGCCCGCATCCGCGGGCCGCTCGGCCTCGACATCGGCGCGGTCACGCCGGCCGAGACGGCGGTGTCGATCCTGGCCGAGGTGCTGGCGGTGCGGACCGGCCGCGAGGGCGGCGCGCTCTCGCAGAAGCCCGGCCGGATCCACCCCGAGACGGTCGCGACCTAGCCTCAGTCCTGCACCTGCGCGGGCGCTGACTCGAGCCCGCGGGCGGGCCGCCGGCGACGACCGGACGGCCACCAGTTCCAGTCGCCGAGGACGCGCATCGTCGCGGGCACGAGCAGCGAGCGGATCAGGGTCGCGTCCAGGCCGATCGCGAGCGCCAGACCGAGGCCGAGCTCCTTGACGATCACAACGTCCGCCGTCGTGAACGAGAGGCCGACGACCACGAGGATCGACGCCGCCGACGTGATGATGCGGCCGGTCGCGACGAGCCCGGTCGCCACCGCGTCGCGGTTGCTCGCCCCGGCGCGGTAGGCCTCCGCGATGCGCGAGAGCATGAACACCTCGTAGTCCATCGACACCCCGAACAGGGTGCACACGATCACGACCGGCATCGTCGACTCGATGTAGCCGAGCCGCGTGAACCCGAGGACGCCGTCCAGGTGGCCGTCCTGGAACACCCACACGAGCACGCCGAAGGCGCCGGCGATCGAGAGGCCGTTCATGACGATCGCCTTCAGCGGCAGCAGCAGCGAGCGAAAGGCCAGGGCGAGCACGAGGTAGCTCGCGAGGATCACGAACCCCGCCGCCCACGGCGCCCGCCCCTCGATCTGGGCCAGGAAGTCGAGCTCGCCGGCCGTCTCGCCGGTGACGAGGAACTGCGGGCCGTGCCCCGGCAGGGCGCGGAGACGGTCGACCACGGACCGCCCGGCGTCGGTGAACGGGCTGACGGCGGGCGTGAGCTCGACGGCCGACCCGCGCGGGCCTTGCTGCACCCGGGCGACTCGGGCCACGCCCGGCACGGCGGCCAGGCGGCGCACGAGCGGCCGCACGGGCACGCCGGGCTTCACGGCGACGACGATCGGGTTCAGGGCCGCCTGCGAGAACTCCCGGTCGAGCACCTGCTCGCCCTGGCGCGAATCGAACCGCGGCGGGAGCACGTCGGCGCGGGCCACGTTGATGGTGGCGGAGATCACCGGCGCAGCCAGCACGCCGATCACGGCCAGCGTGGTGACGATGAACGTCCACGGCCGCGCCATCACCGCCCTGGCGAGCCGCTCCCAGCCGTGCCTCGAGCCGGACCGGTCGCGCCCCCACCGCCGCGGCATGAGCGGCGCCCGCTCGACCCGCGGCCCCAGCAGCCCCAGGATCGCCGGCAGGAGCGTCACCGCCGCGAACGCGGAGACGGCGACGACGAGCGTCCCGCCGGCCGCGATCGACGAGAGCACCCGCAGGCCGAACGCCCACATCCCGGAGAGCCCGATCAGGACCGCGAGACCGGAGAAGGCGATCGCCCGGCCGGCCGTCTCGACCGTGCGGACGACGGCGTCCTCGACGGCGCGGCCCGCCCGCAGCTCCTCGCGGAAGCGCGACACGGCCAGGAGCGCGTAGTCCACCCCCACGCCGAGCCCGAGCATCGTGGCGATGTTCAGGACGAAGATCGAGAGCGGCACCTCGTGGGCCAGCATCCACAGGAGCCCGAGCGTCGCGAGCACCGCGACGCCGCCGACCACGAGCGGGATGCCGGCCGCGACGGCGGTTCCGAACGCGACGACCAGAACGATCAGGGCCGCGGGGATGCCGATCGACTCGGCCCGGCGCAGGTCGGCGGACGTGGCGAGCTGGATGTCCTCGAACACGGCCGGCGGGCCGGTCACGTCGACCGCGAACCCGGGCGGCGGGCGCAGCGCGGCCCGGAACCGCCCGACGTAGGCGCGGGCGGTGTCCGGGTCGACGTCCAGCGGGAAGGCCGCGTAGGCGGCCGGGCCGCTGCGGGAGCGCACGATGCGCGGGCCGGTCGGCGGCAGCACCACGTGCGGGAAGGCCACGAGCGGCGCGATCGTTCGGCGCAGGTCGGCGACGTCGCCGTTCGGCGCCACGACGACCAGCTCGGACCGCGGCCGCTGCGGCAGCCACCGGTAGAGCATGTTGCCCGCCTTGACCGCCTCGGAGTCCTGTGCGACGAACCCACCCGACGCCAGGACTCCCTGAAGCTGCGGGGCGAGCGGCGCGAGCACGGCGACCGCGGCGAGCCACAGGCCGACCACCAGCCGCCGCCGGCGGTAGACCCAGCGGCCGAGGGAGGCGAATCGCTGCGCCGGCACGGCCCGAACGGTACCCGCGCGCCTGCGCCGGCCATGCATCCAACCGGGGGATCGAGCCCATCGCGACGCGGTGCCGATAACCATCCGGATGAGGCGCATCGCGCTTGCCACCACCGTGCTCACGCTGCTCGCGACCGGGATGCCCGGACCTGCCGCGGCCACCGGCGGGTGTGTGGCGCACGTCACCAAGCTCCGCTACCGGCCCGAGATCGCCTGGACGTGCTCGGCGCCGGTCATCACGGCGAGCGCGGTCGTGAGGCGCACGTCGAACTTTGCGACGGTGGCCGCCGATCCGATCGCGGGCGTCGGCGGGCGGACGCTCTCGCTGTCGCTCCACGGCGATCTCGCCTCGGCGGCGTCCTACGCCGTGACGCTGTCCTACGACGACGGCGCCGGGCCGGTGACGCTCAAGACGGCGTGGAAGACCCTGCCGCCACCCGCCCACCCCCACCTGCACGTGAAGTACATCACCGCGATCCCGCCGGAGGCGGTCATGGACATCGCGCACAGGATGGACGCCGCCAACGTCTTCGCCGTCCCGCGGCCGACCGACTTCGTCGACGCCCACACGCGGTCGCTCACCGCCGGGGAGTATGCGGCGGCGCTCCGCGGCCACCAGTCCGCGCTCGTGGTCACCGACCTTTCCGTGCAGAACCGGCTCGGGTTGGACTCCGCCCTCGCGACCTACTGCAACGCCGGCCACGGCGTCGTCCTCGGCGGCCAGACCCACTGGCTCGCGGGCGGGCACGAGGGCTGGCAGGTGCGGAGCGCCGTGGGCGGCCAGACGACGCGCTTCGCCTCCCGCTGGGCGATGTACACCTACGACGACGTCTTCCCGAACCAGGTCTCGACCGGCGCCCACCAGCTGGCCTCCGGCTCCGTGCAGCCGCACTTCCTCACCCGCGGCCTGCGCAGCTTCACCGTCATCGGGCCGGGCTCGGGCGAGACGATCATCCAGGACTACGTCTCCGGCCACATGCTGGCCCGGCTCAAGCGCACCTCGGGGCCGTTCGCCACCTCCGGCCAGGTGTTCCTCGCGGAGCGCCAGATCGGCGCCGGGCGCGTCGTCGACCTCGGCTTCCGGCCGTGGTCGGCGTCCGTCGCCGACGGCGGCTTCGACCCGGCGGTGAGCGCCGGCGGCGCACTGACGGCGCGCGCGCTTTGGTGGGCGACGAACCGCATCCCGCCGAGGGACACGCACTTCACCACCAGGCCGGGCAACCCGTCCGACCGGGCCACCGTCGTCTTCGCGATGGCTGCGAAGGACGCCGACCCGGACGGCTTCCGCGACCTGCGGTTCCGCTACCGCGTCGGCAGCGGCCGCTGGAAGCTTGCGCCGGGCAACTCGTTCGTGCTCTACAGCCTCGCGCGCGGCAGCGTCCACACCGTCTGGGCGCAGGCGGTGGACTCGGGCGGGAACCTCGACCCTCACCCCGCGCGATACACATTCCGTGTCAGCGCCAACGCGCTCGGCTGACCGCTCGAGAACGGCGCATTCGCACGGAATCCCTTCCAGGCCGTGCGATACAGTGACGCGCGAGTTGACGGGCCGTTCACGTATCCGCGTTGCGGCATTCGCGGCCTGCTGCGCCCTCCCGGGCGTCACGGCCGCTCCCATAGCCGCTTCGTCGGCCGCGCACGTGCGAACGACCCCGCTCGTCGCCCTTCCAGGGACGGCGGTCCCGGCGACCGCGGGCGCGGATACGGTCGGGGCCGTGGCGGCGGCGCGACCGGTCCAGGCGGTGGTCACGTTCAAGCCGCGGAACGCCGCCCTGCTGCACCGGCTCGCGCTGCAGTGGAGCGGGCGGCCGGGGATGAGCGAGGCCCGGATCCGGGCATTGTTCGCGCCCTCCCCGCAGCGAGTCCAGGCGGTCGGGTCGTACCTGCGCGTCCACGGTCTCATGGTGACCGGCCGGACGGACATGACCATGACGGTGGCGGGCACCGCCGCGGCCGCGGAGCGCGCGTTCGCCGCGCCGCTTCGGGTGTTCCGGCAGGGGAGCCGGACGTTCTCGGCTCCCGCCGGGCCGGTCCGCCTGCCCGCGTCCCTGGCGCGGTCGGTCGCAGCGGTGGGCGGTCTCGACACCTCGGTGCGGCTGCGCCCGGCGACGACGCAGGCGAAGGTCCACTCGGCGGCTGTGATCTCGCCGAGCTGCAGCGGCGCCCGGGCCGCGCAGCGGACGCTCGGCGGGTACCTCCCGGCCGATCTCGGCCGCCTGGACGCGTATGGCCACAACAGCCTGCTCTCGGGCGGCGCGGACGGCACCGGCGAGGTGATCGGGATGGTGGAGTTCTCCGGCTACTCCCGCTCCGACGTGAACCACTTCCGCAGCTGCTTCCCTGGGATCACCGGCACGTACCTGCCGGACGCCATCGTCGGCCAGCGCAACTTCGACCAGAGCGGGAAGAGCGAGGCCGCGCTCGACCTCGAGGTCGCCATGGCGGCGGCGCCGGACGCCGACGTGCGCGCCTACGTGTCCCCGAACGACCCCGACTTCGCGCCGGCGATCTTCGACCGGATGCGCCAGGACGGCGTCGACATCATCAGCGACAGCTGGGGCGCTTGCGAGCCGCTGATCTCGCCCCAGCTCCTGACCGCCGAAAGCACCGCGCTCGAGCTGGCGGCGGTCGCCGGCATCTCGACCTACGTGGCAACGGGCGACTTCGGGTCGGCCGACTGCTTCCCGTTCACCGGCTCCACGAGCCCGTTCCTCGACGATCCCTCCTCCCAGCCCTTCGCGACTGCGGTCGGCGGCACGGCGCTCAAGGTCCCGCCGGTGTTCTCGGGGCATCACGAGACCGCCTGGCGCGGCAGCGGCGGCGGCATCTCGATGTTCTGGCGCAAGCCCGCCTATCAGGTCGGGAAGACCGTCGGGATACGCGGGCGCAAGTGCCGGAGCGGGAAGGCGCAGTGCCGGGAGACGCCCGACGTGTCGCTCGACGCCCGCCCCCGCCGCACCGGCTACATCATCTACTGCAACCGCTGCGGGGCCGGCCCCGGCGCCCCGTGGGCGCCCATCGGCGGCACGAGCGCGGCCGCGCCGCTGATGGCGGCGCTCACCGCCGACGCCAACGAGTCGGCGGGCAAGCAGCTCGGGTTCGCAAATCCGTTCCTGTACGCCCATGCGGGGACGGCCATGTTCCACGACATCGTGTCCGGGACGAACAACGTCTTCGGCGGGCACCTGTACACGGCCGGCCCCGGCTACGACCTGGCAACCGGCCTCGGGTCGATCCGCGCGGGCGCGTTCGCGTCCGCGCTCGCCGCATGGACGCCGCCGCCGATCTCCCGCGACTCCACCCAGCTGCGGATCATCGGGCCGGTCGCCGGCCGACGGCTGATCTACGGCCACAAGGTGACCTTCCGGGGCCGGCTGACCGATGCGACCACCGGAAAGCCGATCGCGAACGCCCAGGTGCTCGTCATCACGTCGGTCGACACCTATCGCGTGCGCACGAACCCGGGCGGTGCGTGGTTCGTCACACGGTCGCGGGCGATCGCGCGCGACATGAGCTGGCACGCCACCTACCTCGGCTCCGAGGTGAACGAGCCTGCCACCACGCCGGCGCGCAAGCTGCTCGTGCAGCCGCACCTGGGGCTGAGCCTCCATCTGCCGTTTCGGAACGGGCACTACGCGGTGACCCCGGGCAAGCCGTTCTCGGCGTTCGGCAGGTCGCGGCCGCTCATGGCCGGCGCCGCCGTCATGCTCCAGTCGCGCCGTCCCGGCCGGCCGTGGCGGAACGTCGGACCGAGCCCGGTCGTCGGCGGCGGCCGCTATCAGCACGACGGGATGCGGCTCCGGCGGGGGCAGGCCGTGCGGCTGCGGTGGGCCTACCTGGGCGGCCGGTTCCGGCGCTGGCTCCCGACCCACTCGCGGGCCGTCACGGTGGTGGCCCCGTAGCCGGCGGGGCGATCACCGTGCGGAACGCCGCCTCCGCCGACTACGACCGCATCGCCCCGCTCGTGGACGAGTGGTGGGGCGGCCGGGCGATGATCGACATGCTGCCGCGGCTCTTCTTCGTCCACTTCTCCGAGACGGCGTTCGTGGCCGAGGACGGCGGCGACCTGGCCGGGTTCCTGGCCGGGTTCCTGTCCCAGTCGAAGCCCGACGAGGCCTACATCCACTTCGTCGGCGTCTCGCCCACCCACCGCGGCCGCGGGATCGGGCGGCTGCTCTACGAGCGCTTCTTCGACGTCGCCCGCGCGCACTCCCGAAGCGTCGTGCGCTGCGTCACGGCGCCGGTCAACGAGGCCTCGGTCGCGTTCCACCGGGCGCTCGGCTTCCAGGTCGACCAGGTCGCCGAGGGCTACGACGGCCGCGGCGGCGACAGGGTGCTGATGTCGAAGCCGCTCGCGTGAATAAAAGGGGTCTGACCCCGTGTATTCATTCCCACTCGATGGTGGCGGGGGGCTTCGAGGAGATGTCGAGCGCGACCCGGTTCACGCCCACGATCTCGTTGATGATCCGGCTCGAGATCCGCTCCAGCACGTCGTAGGGCAGGCGCGCCCAGTCGGCGGTCATGGCGTCCTCGGACGTCACAGCGCGCAGGACGATCGGGTAGGCGTAGGTGCGCGAGTCTCCCTGGACGCCGACGGACCGGACGGCGGGCAGGATCGCGAAGCTCTGCCACAGCCTGTCGTAGAGGCCGGCCCGGCGGATCTCCTCGAGCAGCACCGCGTCGGCGTCGCGCAGGACCTCGAGCCGCTCGCGCGTCACCTCGCCGATGATCCGGATCGCGAGGCCCGGCCCCGGGAACGGCTGGCGCCAGACCATGCCCTCGGGGAGGCCGAGCTCCGTCCCCACCCGCCGCACCTCGTCCTTGAAGATCAGGCGCAGCGGCTCGACCAGCTCGAAGTCCATGTCCTCGGGCAGCCCGCCGACGTTGTGGTGGCTCTTGATCTTCGCGGCCGTGCGGCTTCCCGACTCGATCACGTCCGAGTAGAGCGTGCCCTGGACGAGGAAGCGCACGTCGCCGAGGCCCCGGGCCTCGTCCTCGAACAGGCGGATGAACTGCTCGCCGATGATCCGCCGCTTCTGCTCCGGATCGGTGACGCCGGCGAGGGCGGCCAGGAAGCGCTCGGACGCGTCGACGTGGCGCAGCGGCACCTTGAAGTGGTCGTCGAACGCCTCCACCACCTGGGCCGCCTCGTCCTTGCGCAGGAGGCCGTGGTCGACGAAGACGCACGTGAGCTGGTCGCCGACGGCACGGTGGACGAGGAGCGCCGCCACGGCCGAGTCGACGCCGCCCGAGAGGGCGCAGATCACCTGGTCGTCGCCGACCTGCTCGCGGATCAGGTCGACCTGCTCCTCGATGAACTGGAGCGCCGTCCACGTCGGCGGCGCCTGGCAGGCATCGAGGACGAAGTGGCGCAGGATGTCGGTGCCGCGGGGCGTGTGGACGACCTCGGGGTGGAACTGGATGCCGAAGAGCCCCCGCACCCGGTCCTCCATCGCCGCGACCGGCGTCGTATCGGTGGCGGCCGTGCCGGCGAAGCCGGCCGGCGGGCGCACGACGCTGTCGCGGTGGCTCATCCAGGCCGTCTGCTCGGACGGCAGGTCCCCGAAGAGCAGGCTGTCGGAGCCGAGCCGCACCGGCGTCTTGCCGAACTCGCCCACGCCGGTGTTCGCGACCGCGCCGCCGAGCGCGGCGGCCATCGCCTGCATGCCGTAACAGATCCCCAGGACCGGGACCCCGAGCTCGAGCAGCTCCGGGCGCAGGGCCGGGGCACCCGGCTCGTACACCGAGGCCGGTCCGCCGGAGAGGATCAGGCCGCGGGGCGAGCGCGCCCGGACGTCCTCCA
>JBKPMQ010000390.1:0-5169 GCA_046732235.1 Actinomycetota bacterium | reverse complement strand
CACTCGGCCTCCGCCCGCTGCCGCAGCTCCGGCCAGGCGTAGGAGCCGGGCCGCGGCCGGGTCGCGGCGGGGTCGCGGGTCACGAGCGCGACGTGGGCGGCGAGGGCGCGTCGCCGCGTCGCCGTCAGGCACCCGTGCGCCTGCCAGAGCCGCTCCAGGGCCTCGACGAGGTCGAGCCCGTCGCGGCGCACCTGGAACTCGGGCGAGGCGTGCTCCTCGCACAGCCACACGGTGACGCCGTGCGTGAGCCGAAGCGGGATCGTGCGGCCGCGGGTGCGGTCGGCACAGATCGCGCAGACGGATCGGGCGGGCGAAGGCATGTCCCGAATGTGCCCGACGAGGTCATGCGTGTGTGCGACGGGGTGTGTCGAAAAAGTGCCGAATTCCGACCGCCTTCCGGGGATCCGCCAACCCTCCGCGGCCGTAGACGTCTCAAATGGCATCCGGCCCGCGCCAATTGCGACGCGGGCCGCCACTTTGGGTACGTGCCAATTGGCGCACGCTCCCAATGTCAATTGCCCGAGGAACCGCCCGCCCCCGAAATGCCCACCGCCACCCGACCACCCTCCGGCACACGGACCCGCAGCGGTTGCGCGGCCGCCCGGGAGGGGACGACACTACGGCCATGATCCTCGTCGGGGTCTGCGGAGGGATCGCGGCATACAAGACGTGCGACCTCGTCCGCACGCTCGTACGGGCGGGGCATGACGTGCAGGTCGTCCAGACGCCCGACTCCCAGCGCTTCGTCGGCCCGACGACCTTCGCGGCGCTCTCGCAGAGGCCCGTGCTGGTCGACGGCGGGCCGGAGGTGTTCCCGCACCTCGACGCGTCGTCGCGCGCCGAGCTGCTCTGCATCGCGCCGCTCTCGGCGACCACCCTCTCGCGGATCGCCCACGGCCAGGCGGCCAACGTGCTCACCGCGACGGCACTCGCCTTCTCGGGGCCGATCGTGGCTGCCCCGGCGATGAACCCGCGCATGTGGGAGGCCGAGGCGACCGCCGAGAACCTGCGCCTGCTGGCGGCGCGTGGCGTCGAGCTCGTCGGCCCCGCCCATGGCGACACGGCCGAGGGCGAGGTCGGGGTGGGGCGGATGTCCGAGCCGGCCGAGATCGCCGCGGCCGTCGAGGCGAGGCTGGCGAGCGCGCGCAGCCTGGCCGGCGTGCGGGTCCTGGTCACGGCCGGCGGCACCCGCGAGCCGATCGACGCCGTCCGCTATGTCGGCAACCGCTCGAGCGGGCGCATGGGCGTCGCCGTCGCCGACGAGGCCAGCAGGCGCGGCGCCGACGTCACGCTCATCCTGGCGGCCGCGTCGGCGACGCCGTCGGCGCCGATGCGGATCCTCCGGGCCGAGTCGGCGGCCGAGCTCGAACGGGCGACGCTCGTGGAGGCGGCGGCGGCCGACGTGATCGTGATGGCCGCCGCGGTCTCGGATTACCGGCCGGCCGACGCCTATCCGGGCAAGCGCCCGAAGAGCGGTGAGCAGTGGCACGTGACACTGGAGCCGACCACGGATATCCTCACGGAGGTGGGGGCCAGGCGCACGGCCGGACAGGTGCTGGTCGGATTCGCCGCCGAGCACGGCCCCGGGGGAGTGGAGCGAGCACGAGCGAAGCTCGAGCGGAAGAGTCTGGACATGATCGTGATGAACGACGTCAGCCGCACGGATATCGGGTTCGACTCCACGGAAAACGAGCTGGTGCTGGTGACCGCGCACGACGAGCGCACGGTCTCCAGGCGTTCGAAGCGGGCCTGCGCAGCCGCCCTCTGGGACGCCGTGCCGGCGCCCACGACCGCCACGCCGGCCCCGGCAGGGGAATGACCGAGAGCCCTCGGGCTCGGGAAGGACACGTCAGGTGGAAGCACACAAACTCGGAGGGCAGGCTCCGACTGCTGATGTCGCCGCCGCCTCCGAAACCGCCCAGCGGGTGATCGAGAACGTCGCCCGGGTGATCCACGCGCCCCGGTCCCTGATCGCCCGCTGCGTCATGGCCGTCCTCTGCGAGGGCCACGTCATCCTCGAGGACTTCCCGGGCGTCGGCAAGACGATGCTCGCGAAGTCCCTGGCCCGCTCGCTGGACTGCGAGTTCGCGCGTGTGCAGGCGACGCCGGACCTCCTGCCCTCGGACGTCACCGGCGTCAGCGTCTTCAACCTCCAGGACAACGAGTTCGAGTTCAAGCCCGGCCCGGTGTTCGCAAACCTCGTGCTCGTCGACGAGATCAACCGCGCGTCGCCGAAGACCCAGTCCGCGCTGCTCGAGTGCATGCAGGAGGTGCAGGTCACGGTCGACGGCGTGAGCCATGCGCTCGCGCGGCCGTTCATGGTCATCGCGACCCAGAACCCGATCGAGTACGAGGGCACGTTCCCGCTGCCCGAGGCCCAGCTCGACCGGTTCACGATGCGGCTCACGCTCGGCTATCCGGACGCGCGCCAGGAGGCGGCCATGCTCTCCGAGCACTCCGCCGGCGAGCCGCTCGACACCCTGCGGCCGGTCAGCACCGCCGCCGACATCGAGGCGGCGATCGCCGCGGTGAAGAGCGTCTTCGTCGAGGAGTCGCTGCACCGCTACGTCGTCGCCATCCTTACACACACCCGCAGCGACACCCGGCTCTCCCTCGGGGCCAGCCCGCGCTCGGGGATCTCGCTGCTGCGGGTGGCGAAGTCGCACGCGGTCATCGAGGGGCGCGACTACGTGACGCCGGGCGATGTGAAGGCGGTCGCCGAGGACGTCCTGTCCCATCGCGTCATCCTCGCGCCCGAGGCGCGCACCGCCGGCATCGACGCCGCCGACTCGATCCGCGAGGCGCTCGAGCGTACGGCCATCCCCGTATGACGACCCGCGGCCGCCGTCTCCTCCTCCTCGCCGCCGGGCTGTACCTGGTGGCCTGGGGGTTCGGGACGGCGGTGATGTTTCCCGTCGCGATCGGGCTCTCGGTCGCGCCGCTCGTCGCGCTCATGTGGGTGAAGGCGCTCGACCGCCCGATGCTGCTTCGCCGCCGCACGGGACACCTGGAGCTGACCGAGGGCCAGAGCGTCGAGATAGGCCTCGAGGTGCGGCCGGACACGGGCGGGCCGATCCCCGGCCGGGCGATCATGCTCGACCGGCTCGGAAGCAGGGCGATCGAGGCCGAGCTCGCCCGCCGCGGGCGGGTGCTGCGCGGGCATTACGAGATCGCCGCCGCCCCCCGCGGGCGCTACCGGATGGACTGCGCCGAGCTCCTGATCGCCGACCCGTTCGGACTGGCCGAGGCGCGCGTCAAGATGGACCGGGCCGACCAGATGCTCGTCTACCCGCGCGTCTACGAGCTGGAGGGGCTCTTCACCGACGGCGGGACGCCCGGCGGCGACCGCGGCCGCTCGATGCTGCACCGCACCTCCGGGTACGACCTCCACAGCATCCGCGAGCATCAGGTGGGAGAGAGCCTGCGCCGTGTGCACTGGCGCTCGACCGCGCGCCGCCGGCGGCTGATGGTGAAGGAGCTCCAGGACACGCCTCGCGACGAGGCGTGCGTGCTCCTCGACGGGGACGCCGCGGCGGTTACCGGCACGTCGCCCGACTCGAGCTTCGACGTGCAGGTGCGCGCGGCCGCGTCGCTGCTGCGGCGCATGTCCGACGCCGGCCAGCGCAGCTCGCTCGTGATCCACGCGGCCCAGCGCGGCCGGCACCGGCTCGGGTTCGGGAGCGGCGACTGGGCCGCCGTGCTGGGCGAGCTGGCCGCGGTCGAGGCGAACGCGCCCCGGCCACTGGCGGAGTTCCTGGCCGAGAGCGGCCGCGGCCCCGACCCCGTCGACGCCGCCCGGGTCTTCGTCATCACCGCCGGCATGTCGCCGCTCCTCGCCGAGCGCGTGCTGGGGATGGCCTCGTCGCAGTGCGAGCCGGCGGTCGTGTGGATCGACGGCGCCAGCTTCGCGCCCGCGAAGCGACGCAAGGACACCGGTCCCGAGGCGGCCGCGCTGCGGCTGACCCGCTCGGGCGTCGCCGTCGCCCGGATCCGGGCGGGCGACCACGTCGGCCAGGCACTCTCGGCACCCGTCCTGCGGCTGGTGGTTGCCCGTGGATAGCGTGCCGCGCCCGCGGATCGCGTCCGCCGTCCTCGCCGGCGCCCTGCTCCTCTTCGGCGGCTGGCACTGGGCCCGCCTCGAGCAGCCGCACATGAGCGGCCGCGGCCTCGTCGTGCTCGTGCTGCTCGCCGCGGTGCCGACCATCGCCGCGCTGCTCGGGCACGGCCGCGGCACGATCCTGCTCACGGCGGTCGTGGCGACGGTGGCGGCGATCGGCCAGATCACGCACACGTGGCCGTGGCAGACGCAGCACCGCATCTACCCGGTCCGGGTCTCCGAGCTGATCCTGAACGGCCTGCGCGACTGGTTCCAGACGCACACGCCGATCGACGCCGGCCGCTTCCCCGGCGCCGACCACGACCTGCGGCTGGCGTTCTTCCTCGCCGCCGCCGCCATCGTGTGGCTGGTCGTGCGCCGCGGAGCCGCCCTCCCGGCCATCGGCATCGCGTTCGGCATGTTCGCGCTGCCGAGCACCGTGCTCGCGCTGCACGCGGACGGGTTCCGCGCCGCGATCTTCCTGATGCTCGCGCTGCTCACGCTGGTCGCCACCGCCGAGCGCGGCGGCCGGCCGCTCGCGGGTGACGCGCAGGTCGTGGGGTTGAGCGTCGCCGTCGTCTTCGCCGGCCTCGTGGTCGGCACCGCCCCGGGCGTCACGAAGAGCGCGTTCCTGTCATGGCAGTCGTGGAACCCGCTCGCCCAGGACGGCCCGCTCGTCAACGTGAACTTCATGTGGGACCAGACCTACGGGACGCTGCACTGGCCGAAGAAGCGGACGCAGGTGCTCCGGGTCACCTCGAAGAAGGAGATGTACTGGAAGGCGGCGACGCTCGACACCTTCCTGATCGACCACTGGGACTACGCGCCCCGTGGGCGGATCGTCGGCGCATCCACCGGCGGCTCGCTCTCCGAGCCGCCCGGTGAGCTGCCCACGCAGGCCCGGTTCGCGCCCCACCTCGATACCGTCAACGTGAAGGTGCTCGGCCTCGCCGACAACCACCTCGTCGGCGCCGGCCAGCCGGTCAGGTGGTCGATCCCCGACGGCGCCCAGTCGCTGCTGGCCGCGGACGGCACGGTGCTGACGTCGGTCGACGTGCCGCGCGACACGGAGT
>JBKPMQ010000389.1:0-11342 GCA_046732235.1 Actinomycetota bacterium | reverse complement strand
CTACGCGGCCGAGGCGCAGCACGCGAGCGCCGAGGCGGCCGCGCACGCCCGCCGAACGAGTGCCGCCGCCGCCCGCGAGGCGCTCGACGGATCACGCCACGCTCGACGTGCTGTCCGGCGCGAACGACTCGATCGGCGCCGGCGCCCGCGAAACCCTGGCCGCCACGGCGGCGGCCCACGCCCGGGTCGAGGAGGCGGTCGAGGGCAGCGTGGCCCTGCGCGGCACCACCGATGCCGCCGCCGAGATCACCCGCGAGATCTCCGCCGTCGCAGACCAGACCCCCTGCTCGCGCTGAACGCCGCGATCGAGGCCGCCCGGGCCGGCGAGCACGGGCGCGGCTTCGCCGTCGTCGCCCATGAGGTGGGCGAGCTCGCGAACGCCGCCGGTGCGGCTGCCGGACGGGTGCTCGAGCACATCCGTGCGGTGACCGACCAGAGCTCCGGCGTCGCCGCCTCCATCGAGGCGACGAGCACCGCCCTGGCCGAGGTCGGTGCGGCCACCCGCCGGATCGAGGAGACGCTCGCCGCCCAGCGCACGGCGACCGAGCACAGCGAGGACACGCTGACGGCCGCCGGCGACCGGCTCGTGGAGATCGCCGAGCGGCGGGCGAACACGCGCGTCGCGCTGCGGGCAACCGTGCGGGCCGTCCTGCTGGCAGCCGACGGCCCGGCCCGCCCGGTGGATACGGCGACGATCGACCTCAGCCTGGGCGGCGCCCTGCTCGAGCGCCGGCCCGAGATCGGCGAGGGCCCATGGCAGATCGAGCTCCTCCTGCCCGGCGACCCTGATCCGGTGCGCTGCCTGGCCGTGCTCGTCCGCCGGGCCGGCGGGCACCTGGGCGTCGCGTTCGGCGAGGTCGGCGACGCCGATTTGCTCCGGCTGGACGCCGCCATCGCGCGCCACCGGCGACCCTCCCGAGCGGCACCGCCGCGAAGGAACAGCTGACGGGCACGAGCCGTCCGGCTCCAGGGGCCGGGCCGGGGTGAGGGTCAGCCCGGCCCGGCCACTCCGTCCGTCCCTACCCCGTGCGCGGAGGCACGAGCTTGAAGACCGTGCCCGTCCTGCCGCTCGGCCCGAGGATCTTCGACGCCATGACGTACACCTCGCCGCGGGAGTCCTGACCGAAGCCCTTGACAACATAGCTGAGGCGGTCTGTGCCGTTGATGAGCAGCTCGTGAAGTGTCCACAGTCCGCCGGCCCGCGGGGTGGACACGAAGAGCCGGCCCTCGGGAGCGAGGAGCGATGCCGTGGCACCACCGTAGACGTACTGTCCGGCGAGCTCCGGCACGGCCGAGCCCCGGTACACGTTTCCGCCGACGACCGTGTACGCGAGGCCGCCCGTCTGTCCGGCGTTCGCGAACTCGATAACCGGGTCACGCAGCGGCTCGCCGTTCCTCGGATCTACGCCCGGACAGCTCGGCGGCGACACGTTCGGGTTCGCGGTGCTGAAGCAGTGCGTGCCCTCCTTGACGTTCCATCCATAGTTGCCGCCCTTGACGATCCGGCTGACCTCCTCCCAGAGCTCCTGTCCGGCATCCTGGGAAAGCAGCGCATGGCGGCCGCCCATGTCGAAGGAGAACCGATAGGGATTGCGGAGGCCGTAGGCCCAGATCTCGTCGAGGCCCGGCTTGCCGACGAAGGGGTTGTCGGCCGGGACCGAATACGGACGGCGGTGGTTCACGTCGATCCGGAGGATGTTGCCGAGGAGGTTGTGGGTGATGTCCTGGCCGTTGCCGCCGCCGTTGCGGGGATACCAGTCTGGGACGTGGCCGAGACCGACGTCGTCGGCGCCGCCGCCGTCGCCGATGGAGATGTAGAGATCGCCGTCCGGCCCAAATGCCAAGGTGCCGCCGTTATGGTTGACCTGCGGATGGTCGACCTGCAGGATGATGCGCTCCGACCTGGGATCCGCGCGCAAGTGGTGGCGCCCGCGGGCGCGGTACTCGGCGATCGTGACCGTGTTGTCGTACCCGGCCGGGGCCCCCGGACGCAGCGGCGCGTTGTAGAAGACGAAGAAGCGGCCGTTCCCCGCAAACCCCGGGTGGAACGCCAACCCCAGCAGACCACGCTCGTCGTACCCCGGGTCGAGCCGAACGATCTTGCGCCGAAGGTCAAGGAACGGACCAGGCAGCAGGTGCCCGGACCGGCTGAGCGCGCGGATCACCCCGATCTGATCGATGATGAACCGCCGGCCCTGCGGAGCCTGCACCAGCTGCACCGGAGACACAAGACCGGTCGCGACCTGCTTGAGGCCGATCGCAACCTGAGCCCCGATCGGACTCGGCCCGCGCGCGCCCCTCTCGGGGAGCGCCGCCCCCGCGGCGCCACTCGTTGGCACGACAACGCCGACGCACGGCAACGCGGCCAACAACGCGCAGGCGAGCAGCTTACGCATGGCAAACCTCCGACCCATAGAACCAGCCGCTTCGGTGTAACGCCGACTCGCCACGGCGCTGGGCGGGCTTCATCCTGCCGATGCCGCCGAACCGCTGGTGACCGCACCGGAAATGCCGAGCCGGGTAGGGACCTCCGACGGTGCTGGTGGGACAACCGAGACCGAGCACCCTAGCGCACGGGCGTCCACCCTGTCAAGAGCGCTATTCCGCTTAACCAGGCGGAAAGCGCGGCGCCCCCTCACGGGCTCGAACCGCGGCCCTCGGTCGGGAGCGCCGCGACCTGCGCCGCGTGAGAGACTGCCCGCGTGCCGCGCGCCTTCCGCCAGGTCGACGTCTTCACGGCCGAGCCCTACCGGGGAAACCCCGTGGCCGTCGTGCTCGCCGCCGAGGGCATCTCCGACGGCGAGATGCAGCGGTTCGCGCACTGGACGAACCTGTCCGAGACGACCTTCGTGCTGCCGCCGACCAACGCCGGGGCCGACTACCGCGTGCGGATCTTCACGCCGGTCGCCGAGCTGCCGTTCGCCGGCCACCCGACGCTCGGCACCTGCCACGCCTGGCTCGAGGCGGGGGGCGCGCCCCGCTCCCGGGACGAGATCGTGCAGGAGTGCGCGGCCGGGCTCGTCTCGATCCGGCGCACGCAGGAGGGGCTCGGCTTCGCCGCGCCGCCGCTCATCCGCTCGGGGCCGGTGGACGAGGACGAGCTCGCCCACGTCGCCGGGACGCTCGACCTCGACCGGGGCGCGATCGTTGCCGCCGAGTGGGTGGACAACGGCCCTGGCTGGGTCGCGCTCCTGCTCGAATCAGCGGAGGCGGTCCTCGCGGTGCGGCCGGGGCTCGTCGACCACGACGTCGGCCTCGTCGGCCCCCACCCGGCCGGCTCCACCGCCGCGTTCGAGCTGCGCGCGTTCTTCCCCAAGGACGGCGCCACCACCGAGGACCCGGTCACGGGCAGCCTGAACGCCTCGGTCGCCCAGTGGCTGCTGCGCACGGGCCGGGCGACGGCGCCGTACGTCGCCGCGCAGGGCACCGCGCTGGGCCGCGCCGGGCGCGTGCACATCTCCGCCGACGACGACGGCGCGATCTGGGTCGCCGGCGGCACCGTCACCTGCGTGAGCGGCACGGTCGAGATCTAGCTGGCCGGCACGGCCGAGGCCTCGCCGTCCTCGTAGCGCGTGTGCATCAGCTCCTTCACGCCGCCCAGCGTCTCGGCCGCGATCTCGCGGGCGCGGGCGTTGCCGGCGGCCAGCACCGCGCGCAGGTAATCGCGTTCGCCGGCGACCTCCGCCCGCCGGGCCCGGATCGGCCGCAGGCGTTCGTTGAGCGCCTCGGCGGTGAGCCGTTTCAGCGCGAGTGCGCCCTCGTCGCCCACCTCCTCGGCGACCGTCTCGGCCGGGACGCCGCGGCAGATCGCGGCCAGCCGGAGCAGGTTCGCCACCTCCGGACGCCGGTCCGGCTCGTAGGTGATCCGGCGCTCGCCGTCGGTCTTCGCCGACCGGATCAACCGGGCGGTCTCGTCCTCGGACGCGGCCAGGGTGATCGCATTTCCCCTGCTCTTGCCCATCTTGCGGCCGTCGAGCCCGAGGAGAAGCGGCGCGGTTCCCATCAGCGCGTCGGGCTCCGGGAAGTAGGGCGCGCCGGGGCTGTAGCGGTCGTTGAACCGGCGGGCGATCGTCCGGGCGAGCTCGACGTGGGGAAGCTGGTCGCGCCCCACCGGGACCAGGTTCGCATGGCAGAAGAGGATGTCCGCCGCCTGGTGCACCGGGTAGGTGAACATCAGCGCGGAGGTCGAGCCGCCGCCGGCGGCGATCTCGTCCTTCACGGTCGGGTTGCGGCGCAGCTCCGACACGCTGACCAGGCTCAGGAACGGCAGCACGAGCTGGTTGAGCTCCGCGACCTGGCTGTGGGTGAAGATCACCGCGCGGCCGGGATCGATTCCGGCGGCCAGGTAGTCGGCGACGAGCCCCTCGACGTCGGCCGGCATGTGCGCCGGCGAGTCGCGGTCGGTGATCGCCTGGTAGTCGGCGATCAGGACGATCAGCTCCACGCCGAGCCGCTGCAGACGGACGCGGTTTTCGAGCGTGCCGAAGTAGTGGCCGATGTGGAGCGGCCCGGTCGGCCGGTCGCCGGTCAGGATCCGGAACGATGTCGGCTTGGCGAGGATGGCCCGCTCGAGCTCGGCGCTGCGGCGCTCGGCCGCAAAGAGTGTGGATGTCATGGGAGTCATGTCCTTCGATCGGGCGAAGGGTCGCCCCCGAGCGGGATTCTCCCATGGACACATCGGGCCGCTCGAGGGCGGCCCGTCGCGCATGCTTTGCTACGGCCGCCCTAGTGCGGCCACGACCAGCGGGTGCGATGCGCTGATGTCATCGCTCTCACTCTAGACGATTGATCGGTAAGTCCACGCGCGCCTGGACGCACGAGGGTCGGTGGCGGTGTAGCGCTGGTGGGGCTGCGCCTCGGCGTCTGCGTGATCGCAGACGCCTCAGGCCGCGGTCAAGGGCACCGCCCCTTGACCGCTTGAACCGTCGCACCGCCCATGGACGTCTGCGTGAATCGCAGACGCCCACGACCGCAGTCAAGGGCGATGCCCTTGACTGCTTCTCGGTCGCGCCCATACGACCAGATATGACCGCTCCCTGCGTCCCTTGCGCTGCTCGGTTCGCAGCCCATCACGGGACTTACCGATCAATCATCTAGCGCGAGGTAGGCTCTGCGGCCATGCCCACCGCTCCCCGCTACGCCCACCCGATCGGCGTCTCGCTCGGGGACATGGTGCCGCCGGAACGGATCGGCGATCGGGCGCGGGAGCTCGAGCAGCTCGGCTACTCGCACCTGATGATCCCCGAGGACTACTTCTACGAGCCGGCGCTCGTGTGCACGACGCTGGCGCTGGGCGCCACCGAGTCCGTCCCGATCGGGACGAGCATCGTCTCCGGCATGGTCCGCCACCCGGCGGTGCTGGCCATGGAGATCGCCGGGATCAGCCGCGCGTTCCCGGGCCGCTTCCGGCCCGGAATCGGCCTCGGGCTGCCGGAGTGGCTGCGGCAGATGGGCTTCATGCCCGAAAAGCCGGTGGCGGCGCTGCGGGAGAGCGTCGGCGCGATCCGGCGCCTGCTGGCCGGGGAGACCGTGAGCTTCGAGGGCGCGCACTTCTCGCTCGACGACATCGCGATCACGCACCCGGCGACAGAGCATGTGCCGATCGCGATGGGCGTGAGCGGGCCGATGCTGCTACGGCTCGCCGGCGAGCTGGCGGACACGACGCTCTTCGCCGCGTCGGCCGGGGTCGAGTACTTCCGCTTCGGGCGCGAGCGGGTCGAGCGCGGCCTCGCGAAGGCGGGGCGGCCGCTCGACGCGATGGCCTACTCGACGATCGCGCTCACCTGCGTCGACCGCGACGGCGCCCGCGCCCGCGACGCGCTGCGGCCGATGCTGGGCGGGTTCCTGGCCGAGTTCGGCGTGAACACGATGACCGACGCGTACGGGATCTCCGACGAGCTCGCGGCGATGATCGAGCGCGGCGGCGAGGAGGCCGTGACGGCCGGGATGCCGGACGAGTGGCTCGAGGATCTCACGCTGACCGGCTCGCCGGACGAGGTCGTGGCCAAGGTCCGCTGGTGGCTCGACGCCGGCCTCGACTCGGTCTGCATCTTCAACCCGGACCCCGAGCTCGAGGAGCGCACGATCGCGCTCGTCGCGTCGGACGTCATCCCCAGGCTCTGAGGCTGAATAACGGGTGCCTGGCACCGGTTATTCAGCCAGCTGGACGACCTCGCGGCGGAAGGGCGGCAGTGCGTCGTCGCCTGGCCGGGCATCGAGCTCCTCGGCGTAGCGGCGGCCGTCCCAGACGGCGGCGGCGATCGTGCCCGGGCTCATGGCGTCGCCGACGCGCCGCACCGCCGCACCCGTGCCGGCCGCGTCGAGCTCGTCCGCCAGCTCGTCGTTCGGCAGCCGCCCCGTCACGAGCACGACCGCGTCGCACGGGTGCTCGCGCTCGGCCTCGGTGAAGACGCAGGCGGTGACGGCGCTGCCGCCGCCGGCCCGCACGAGCGCCCGCGAGACGACGACCTCGACGCCGAGCGCCAGCAGCCGGCCCTGAATCCGGCCCTGCTCCATCGTGTTCACCGTCCACGCGGAGGCGAGCGACTCCGGCGTCACGAGGGTCACCTCGCGTCCGGCGCCGCGCAGCACCTCGCAGAGCGCGCCGCCCATGAAGTAATGGTCGTCGTCGAAGACGAGCACGCGCTCGCCGTCGGGGAGCGTCCCGCGCAGCAGGTCGTCCGGCGTCAGCACCTGCACGCCGGCGCCGCAGTCGATCGGGCGGGTGTGCCAGCGGCCGAGGCCGTCGGCGCGCCAGCGGGCGCCGGTCGCGATCGCGATCTGGTCGAAGCCGTACGAGGCCGCCTCCGCGGCGTCGAGCCGGCTGCCGACCCCGACCTCGACGTTGGGCAGGCGGGCGAGCTGGTTGCGGCGGTAGTCGACGACCCGGATCCACGCGGCCAGCCCCGGCAGGCGGGCCTCCAGCGCCACCCTCCCGCCGATGTCGTCGCCGGCCTCGGCCAGCACGACGTCGTAGCCGCGCCGGCCCAGCATCACCGCCGCCTCGAGCCCGGCCGGGCCGCCGCCGACCACAAGGACGCTCGCGTCCGACTCCTTGGGCCGGATCCGCTCGGGGTGCCAGCCGCGGCGCCACTCCTCCCCCATGCTCGGGTTCTGGGTGCAGCGGATCGGCGTCGCCGTCGTATCGCCGGTCACGCAGATGTTGCAGCCGATGCATTCGCGGATGTCTTCCCAGCGCCCCTCCTCGATCTTCTTCGGCAGGAACGGGTCGGCGATCGACGGCCGCGCCGAGCCGATCATGTCGAGCACGCCGTCGCGCACCATCCGCACCATCGTGTCGGCCGAGGTGAACCGCCCCACGCCGACCACCGGCTTGCTGGTCAGCGCCTTCAGGCCGCGCACGTACACCTCCTGCGCGCCCTCCTCGCCGAAGCGGGAGCTGAGCGAGACGTTCTCCCACTCGCCCACCATGAAGTCCCCCACGTCCGGGAGCTCGCCGACGAGGCCGAGCACCTCCTCGATCTCGGCCCGGTCGATGCCGCGGTCGCCGAGCTGCTCGTGCACGCAGATGCGGCAGGCGACCGCCGCCCGCCCGGCGACGGTCTCGACCGTGTCCTCCAGGATCTCCCGCAGCAGCCGGGCGCGGTTCTCGACGCTGCCGCCGTATTCGTCCGTGCGGTCGTTGAAGCGGCGGGAGAGGAAGTGCTGGAGCGTCGTCAGCCCGTGGGCCGCGTAGACGTAGACGAGGTCGTACCCCGCCCGCAGCGAGCGCTCGACCGCCGCCCGGTGCCAGCGGCGCAGGTCGGCGATGTCGAGCTTGCTCATCCGCCGCGCCTGCACCGGGTCGTTCGTCTGCACGGGCAGATGGCTCGGCCCCATCGGCGGCTGCCGCACGTACAGGTTGGCGGCCGTCATGCCGCTGTGGACGAGCTCGATGCCGGCCAGCGAGCCGTGCTCGTGCACCTTCTCGACCAGCAGGGCGTGCATCGGGATGTCGGCGTCGTCCCACAGGCGCCCCTCGATGTAGCCGGCGACGTCGCTCGAATGGTGCAGCTCGACCTCCTCGGTGCAGACGACCGCCCAGCCGCCCTCCGCCTTCACGCCGCGCATCTCGGCGTGCGCGCTCGGATAGGCGTGGCCCATCCCGTTGCAGTGCGGCACCTGGAAGAAGCGGTTGCGGGCTGTCACCGGGCCGAGCGGCACAGGCTCGAAGAGGACGTCGTAGCGGGGGTCGCGCATCGTCATGCCGACGCGGACCGGAGCGACCCGGCCGGACGCTCCTTGCGTGGGTCGACGAACGGGATCGCGGCGGTACGGCCGGTCACCCAGCCGTGCTCGGACTCGACGTCGATCGGCGTCCCAGACCCGGCCAGGTCGATCGGCACCCACACGTAGCCGATGTTCTTCGAGAGCCCCGGCGACCAGACCGCGTCGGTGACGCGGCCGACACGCACGCCCGAGTGGCTCGCCGGCCAGGCGGCCGTGATGCCGGGGAACGGCTCCTCGTGGTCGAACTCGATGCCGACCAGCTTGCGGTCGACGCCCTCCCGGCGCACGCGCTCGAGCGCCGCCTTGCCGATGTAGTCCTGGGGCTGGTCCTCGACGAGGCGCTCGAGGCCCATCACGTGGTAGGGCGTATCGCCGATCGTCATGTCGGAACCGAGGTTGAAGATCCCGGCCTCGACTCGCCGGGCCTCGTTCGGCGCGATGGGCCGGATCGCGAACTCCTCGCCGGCGGCCATGATCGCGTCCCAGAGCTCGGTGCCGCGCGTCCCGTCGAGCAGGTTGACCTCGAACCCGGGCACGGCTGACCAACCGGTGCGGCTGATCACGACCGGGATGTCGCCGATCACGAACCGCTCGCACCAGTAGTAGCGGATGTCATAGATCGCGTCCCCGACGAGCTTCGCGAGGGTCGCCGCCGCGTGCGGGCCCTGCACCTGGACGGGATGGACGTCCGGATAGGAGACCTCGGCGTCGAGGGTGGTTCCGGTCAGGACGCCCATGGCGTAGAGGCCGGCATCGCTGTCGGCGAGCTGCATCCACCAGACGTTCGGGTCGACGTGCAGGAGGACGGGGTCGTTCACGATCCCGCCCTCGGGCGACATGACCAGCATGTACTTGCCCTGCTTCACCGCGCAGCGGGTCAGGTCGCGGCACGTGAGCATGTCGATCAGGCGGTCGGCGTCGGGGCCGCTCACCTGGACGGTGCGCTCGACGCCGACGTCCCAGAGCGTGACGCCGTCGTTCAGGGCCCAGTACTCGGCCTCGGGGTCGTCGTACTCGGCCGGCAGGTACATCTTGTTGTAGATGTCGTAGGCCTTGCAGCCGGCCCGGATCGTGGCCTCGAAGTAGGGCGAGCGGCGGTACCAGGGGCCGAAGTAGAGCTTCGTCGTGGGGGGAATGGTGGTCACGCGACCTCCAGACGCGGGCGAGTGGGCCTGACTGACGCGTCAGTCAGGATCGCGAGCGTACCAGAGGGCACGGCGGAGCGGGGCACCTACAATCGGCCGTCATGGCGTTGCTCGTGCTCGGACCCCTGCTCCGCTACGTCGGCGACACCGAGGCGTCGGTATGGGTGGAGGCCGACGAGGCGTGCGAGGTGGACGTCCTCGGCCGCACTGCCCGGACCTTCGAGGTGCGCGGGCATCACTATGCCGTCGTCGGGTTGACGGGGCTCGAGCCCGGATCGGTCATCGAGTACACGGTGAAGCTCGACGGCGCGCAGGTCTGGCCGCACACGGACGACCCTCGTCCCCGCTCCGCGATCCACACTCGCAGGGGCGAGCACCGCGCCCGGCTCGTGTTCGGCTCCTGTCGGGTCGGCGCCCCTGAACGCGAGCCCTACACCCGCCCGCCGGGCGAGGAGCACGGGTTCGGCGTCGACGCCCTCTGGGCGTTCTCGCGCCGCCTGCAGGAGGGGCTCGAGGAGTGGCCGGACGGCCTGCTGCTGATCGGCGACCAGGTGTACGCGGACGAGGTCTCGCCCGCCACGCTCGATTTCATCCGCGCGCGCCGCGACACGTCGCAGCCGCCGCGCGAGGAGATCGCCGACTTCGAGGAGTACACCCAGCTCTATCGCGAATCCTGGACGGAGCCGGACATCCGCTGGCTCCTCGCCACTGTGCCGAGTGTGATGATCTTCGACGACCACGACGTCATCGACGACTGGAACATCTCCTGGGAGTGGTTGCGGGATGCGCGCTCGTGCTCCTGGTGGGACGCCCGGATCACCGGCGCGTTCATGTCGTACTGGCTCTACCAGCACATCGGGAACCTGACGCCGCAGGAGCTGGCCGAGGAGCCGATGTACCGCACCGCCGTGACGAAGGGCGGCGACGTCGGCCCCGAGCTCGAGACGTTCGCGCGCAGGGCCGACCGCGAGTCGGCGGCCAGCCGGTGGGCGTCGCGGCGGGACTTCGGGCGATCGCGGGTGCTCGTCGTCGACTCGCGTGCGGCCCGCGTCCTGGACGACGACCACCGCGAGCTGGTCGACGACGACGAGTGGGACTGGATCGTCGAGCAGAGCCGCGAGGACATCGACCACCTGCTGATCGTGAGCACCCTCCCGGTCTTCCTGTCACCCGGCGTCCATCACCTCGAGGCCTGGAACGAGGCGGTCTGCAGCGGTGTCTGGGGGCGGCCGGCGGCGGTTCTCGGCGAGCGCCTGCGGCGCGCCCTCGACCTCGAGCACTGGGCCGCGTTCCAGCGGTCGTTCGGCCTCATGATCGACCTGCTCCGGGACGTCTCGACCGGCGGAGACGGAGCCCGCCGGCCGCCGGCCTCGGTGAGCGTCATCGGCGGCGACGTTCACCACGCCTACGTCGCGGAGGTCTCGCTGGGCCGGCGCGACCCGGCCCGCAGCCGGGTGCACCAGATCGTCTGCTCGCCGTTTCGGAACCCACTGTCGCCGGGCCAGCGGCGCATCATCCGGCTCACCGGGACGCGCGCGGCGGCGGCGTGCCTCGGCCGCCTGGCCGCGCTGGCCGGGGTGCGCATGCCGGCCGTGCGGTGGCGGTTCTGCACCGGCCCGACCTTCGAGAACTCGGTCGGCATCGTCGAGCTGGACGGCCGCCGGGCGGAGGTCACGATCTACCGGGCGGAGCCGGGCGATCCGGCTGACGCGCTCCAGCCGCTCCACTCGCACCTGCTCTCGGACGGCCCCCGGGCGACCTGACCGGCACCGGGCCGGGCTCGGTTGCGGCCCGCTCCACCGGGGCGCCGAACTCGACCAGCCAGCCGCCGAACGCGATCGCACAGGCCGCGAACCAGCCCCAGCCGAGGGCCAGGCCGGCAACGACGTCGGATGTCCAGTGCAGGTCGAGCAGCACCCGGCTGCACGCCACCGCGACGGCGAGGCCGACCGCCGCCCCGGCCAGCGC
>JBKPMQ010000388.1:0-7939 GCA_046732235.1 Actinomycetota bacterium | reverse complement strand
TGATTCCCCGTGCCGCCGGCGGGCTCCGCGTCACGGTGCAACTCCCGGCCGCGCCGGCGCACACCGGTGGCTGACGCGTCACGGCTCGGCCGGCGACGCGGCGTGCTCGACCCGCGAACTCAGTCGGCCGCCTCGCGGTCGAGCGCATATCGGAGCCCGCCCACGCGATACCACCGGTAGCCGTACGGCTCCAGCTCCAGGTCGTGCACGCCGCGGTCGCCGGCGACCGCCTCGTCCTGGTCGATCAGGTTGGCGAGCCGGTTGCCCCGTTCGACGTCGAGCTTCAGCCGCACCTCGCAGGGCGCGTGAGCGAGGTTGTGGACGCACAGAAGGCGCGTGTTTCGCCATTCGTAGAGGATTGCGAGGATCTCCGGCCGGTTGGTGCGGATGAGCTTCCAGTCGCCCCACCCGATCTCCGGGCATTCCTTTCGCAGACGGATCATGCGGATCATCCAGCGCAGGAGCGAGTTCGGGTCGCGCCGCTGGTTCTCGACGTTCACCGTCTCGTAGGCGTACAGGCCCCGATCCACCGGCGGCACCACCGGCCGGTCGCCGGAGGTGAACCCGGCATGCCGTTCGTCCGTCCACTGCATCGGCGTGCGGATCGCCATGCGCTCCTTGAGCCGCAGGTTCTCGCCCATGCCGATCTCCTCGCCGTAGCGCAGGACCGGCGTCCCGGGCAGCGAGAGAAGCAGGCTCTTGGCGAGCTCGATGATCCGGCGGTCGCCCAGCATGGGGGCGAGCCGCCGGCGGATCCCGCGTCCGTAGAGCTGCATCGACGGCCGGGGCCCGAACGACTCGAACACGCCCTGCTTGCCGTCCTCCGGGAGCTGGCCGATGTCGAGCTCGTCGTGGTTCCGCAGGAAGTGGGCCCAATGCATGGCGGGTGACGCGGGCCGTGTCTGCTCGAGCGCGCCGGCAAGCGGCCGGGCGTCGCCGCTCGCGAGTGACCAGAAGAGGTGCTGGTTCACCCAGAAGTTGAACATCATGTGGAGGCCGTCGCCGTCGGCGAAGTACCTGCCCGACTCCTTGGGAGGCACGTTCGCCTCGCCGAGCAGGATCGCGTTCCCGACCCGCCACTGGAGGAACTCGCGCATCTCGCTCAGCCACCCGAAGTCGAGCCCCGCACTGCTGCCGTCGGGGGACGGGGTCTCGATGACGAACGGCACCGCGTCGACGCGGAACCCGGCGATCCCGAGCTGCAGCCAGTAGCCCATGATCCGCCGGACCTCCTCGCGGACGCGCCGGTTCGCCATGTTCAGGTCGGGCTCGAAGTCGTAGAAGCGGTGGAAGTAGTACTCGCGCGCCCGGCGCTCGAACGACCATGTCGTCCGCTGCACGCCGGGGAACACCATGCCGCTCTCCCAGTCGCGCGGCCGCTTCGCCGCCCACACGTACCAGTCGTGATACGGCGCGTCGCGACCGGCGCGCGCCTGTTTGAACCACGGGTGCTGATCGGAGGTGTGGTTGACGACGAGGTCGACGATGACGCGAATGCCGCGGCTGTCCGCCTCGTGCATGAATTCCACGAAATCGCCCGAGGATCCGAAGCGCGGATCCACGTTGTAGTAGTCGCGGATGTCGTAGCCGTCGTCGCGTCCCGGCGTCGGCTGGAACGGCGCCAACCAGAGCGCGTCGACCCCGAGGCTCTCGAGATAGTCGAGCCGGCGGCTCAGGCCCTCGAAGTCGCCGCAGCCGTCACCATCGCCGTCCATGAACGTCTCGACGTTCAGGCTGTAGATGACGGCGTTTCGAAACCACTGATCCGCGGGCATCGCGGCGGATCCTGTCACACTCCGCACAGGCACGGCGGCCGGCGATCGGTCCTGGGCGCGACGGTTACACCCTTCCGGGGGATGGTCGCGGACAGTCCGGGTGCCGGTACACCCGCGATGGGGTGTCGTCGTGTGATCGGCGTTGCTGTCCTGGCAATCCCGCTCTGGATGGGCGCTGCCACCGTGCCGGCGACGGCGGGTGCGCTCACCCTCCGGACGGTCGCGCCGGCCACCGGGGCGAGGTTGTCGGGCGTCGTAACCTGGAGGATCGGCTATTCGATCCGGCCGCGGGCGGTGCTGTTCCGGGTGGACGGCTCGACCGTGGCGAGGGACACGACGGCGCCGTTTCGGATCGCGCTCAACACCGGCCCGTACGCGCCGGGGCTGCATACCCTCGCGGCGATCGGCCTGCGCGGCCGCCAGCGGGTGAGAACCGCCGTCACCGTGCGGTTCCTCGACTCCCGGCCGCCGTCGACCCCGCGCGGCCTGGTCGTTCACGCCACCGACTCGTCGCTGACCCTCGGGTGGCTGGCGTCGAGGGACAACGGCCGTGTCGCCGGCTACGGGCTCCGCCTCGACGGGGCCCACGTCGGATCCACCCGGACGCTCAGCCACACGTTCACCCACCTGGCCTGCAACAGCCGGCACCGGCTCGGGGTGAGGGCGCTCGACGCCGCGGGCAATGCCAGCCCGATCGCCAGCCTGACCGCGGAGACCGCCACGTGTCCGGCGACCGGTTCGCCGCCCCGGTTTCGGTTCATGTACAGCTCGTCCATGGACGGCGAAGGCGGGGCGCGCGTCGCCTCGTACGGGTACAACCTGATGGACGCCGGCTCGCAGTGGGCCGCCGACAACGCTCCCGCCGGGACACGCGGGCTGGTGTGGCTCGGCGACTACGACAACGCGACGTGCGGCTGGGAGCACTCCGACGCCGACGTGCGCTCGGTGGTGCAGAGCAGCGCCGGTGACCCCAAGGTGGCCGGGTTCTTCATCTCCGACGAACCCGATCCGTTCGCATGTCCGGACGCGCCGGCCCAGCACCGTGCGCGCACGGACCTGATCCACCAGCTCGATCCGTCCGCGTTCGTGGTCATGGTGGTCGATTCCAACTCCGGCTCCCAGACGCTGTCCCAGATTCCGCTCTGGAGCGGCGCGGCGGACCACATCGGGCTCGACCCGTATCCCTGCTACACCGGCCAGTCCTGCGACTACGCATGGATCGACGCCGTCATCCATGCTGCCGATGCCGCCGGGCTCGACTACTGGGGGGTCGTCCAGGCCTTCCGCGATACCGGGAACTGGCGCTGGCCAACCTCCGACGAGCTCGCCCACATGCTCGGACAGTGGAGCGCGTCCCGGGAATCCGGGATGATGACGTTCGCGTGGGCGTGGGACGGGTACTCGCTGGCCGGCCGGCCCGACCTGACCAGCGTCCTGGCCGCCTTCAACACAGGCTGAGACCCGGGGGGCGAGGTCGATAGCCCCCAGCGATCAGTACTCAGTGTGCCGTGGCCATGCGCGCTGCCTGGCTCACGGGGTCATCTTCGAGCAGCTCGGCGCCGACCGCGGCAGCGAGCGCCTCGGTCGCGCCCGCGCCCGCGACGGCGAGTCGCGTCGCGTTGCCCAGCTCGCGCAGCTCTGACCGGACGCGGGAAAACCGCTGGGAAGTGGTGGCGGTGACGACGATCAGGTCCGGGTGCAGGCTGTCCGCCGTTCGAAGGAGCGTGTCCACGGGCGTGTCGGCGCCGAGGAACGCGATGCGCCAGCCGCGGCCGCGCAGGGCGAGCCCGAAGCAGATCAGTCCGAGGTCGTGAAGCTCCTGGGGCGCGCAGGCGAGCAGCGCTCGCGGGCCGCCGCCCTCGCCCCAGTCGCGCGCCAGGCCAAGCAGCCGGCCGCGGATGACGTTGCTGGAGAAGTGCTCCTGGGCGACGCTCGCGTGTCCGGCGCTCCAGCGGTCTCCCAGGTCGACGAGGTAGGCGAGCACGACCTCCTGCAGCAGCGTGTCGAGGCTGAGCATGGCCAGCGCGCGGTCAAACGCCCGGTTGGCGGCGCCCTCGTCGAAGCGATCGAGTGCCTCGGCGAGCGTTCGCCGCAACGTTTCGGCGGGCGCGGTAGCCGGAGCTCCGCCGTCCCCGGCCACGGCTGTCCGGGCGGCGACGGCGGGCGAGAGCCCCTCCCGTTGGAGCGCGAGCATCCTCCGCACCCGCGCTTCGTCCGCCTCCGAGTACAGCCGGAAGCCACCGTCCGTGCGGGTCGGGCGAAGCACGCCGTAGCGCCGTTCCCAGGCGCGCAGCACCTCGGGGCTGACGCCGAGGCGGCGGCTGAGCTCACCGATTCGCAGCACTCCTTCCTCCGACATATGCGCCAGCCTACTACGCCGAACAGACTTTGTACAGACTCTTGACGCCGGCATCGATAAGTGCTACAAACCCTAGACACAACCTCGACAGAAAGGAGCACGTGGTGAAGAAGCTGGACATCGTCGCCGCAGCGCTCGTGGTGATCGGCGGCCTGAACTGGGGCCTGGTCGGCGTGGCGGAGTTCGATCTCGTCGCCTGGATCGTCGGCCTGGACTTCGGCCAGACCAACGCGGCCAGCCGCGTCGTGTACGGCCTTGTCGGCCTTGCGGCCGTCTACCAGATCGCCCAGCAGCACGCCATCCGGCGGCGCTGGAGCAGGGATCACCGGCTGGCGCACGCCTGAGTCGACCCATCTGGCGGCCAGGAAACACCCACGTAGGAGGAGTTCACATGAAGATCCGCATCGCACGCACCACGGCGGCGCTCGTCGCCGCGATGCTCGTCGTGCCCGTTGCCGCGACAGCCAAGACGAGCTCCGCAGGCGTCGTTCACCTCGACGGCGTTCGCACGTCGCTCACGACCGACCGGGCCACCACCGGGGTGCTGGTGAAGAACGGCATTCTGCCGCTGCCCGTCGGCCCTGCGACGGTTGTGCCGCACTTCGCATCGGGCGGTCTGTCGCTGCGCTACGGCTTCCCGATCACCGGCGGTCGGCTCGATGCCACGACCCTGGCAGGGTTCATCAACCACTCCGGTGGCCTGCGGTTCGTGAACATCGCCAACGGCCACACCCTCACCCTGACCGACTTCCGCATCCGCATCTCCGAGAACCCGGGCCTGACCGCACAGGTCAACCACGATCGCTCGATGCGCGTGCGCATCCTCAATCTCGACCTCGGCCGTGCCAAGGTTGTCGAGCACCCACCGCTGGTGAAGGTGTCGAACGTCAAGGCGACCCTGACGCAGACGGCCGCCTCGGCGCTGAACGACGCGCTGGGCGTCTCCTTCTTCTCCAAGGGGATCACGTTCGGCACCGCCCACGTGAAGGCGCACATCGGCTGACCGCCCCTGCGGGGGAGCCCGTCATGGGCTCCCCCGCACTGGGTGCAATCGGGAGGCGACGGGCCGGCTACCGCACCCACAGCTGATCCAGCAGGACGCTCCACTCCGCGTTGTGCTGGTAGTTGCCGACCCGTGGGGAGAGCACATCGGTGCTGACGTCGTTCAGGAGCGGCACCCAGGCGGCGAGGTCGACCGCCCGCCGGTCGGCCGCCTGCCAGAGCGCTGCGCCCCGGGCCGGGTCGCGCACCTGAACCGCTTCCGCCCTTTCGATGAGACCATCCAGTGTTGCGTCGCACAGCTCGGCGGTGTTGAGATTGGTGGTCGTTCCTGGGACATACGACCGGCAGGACAAGAGCAGGTCGAGGAAATCGATCGGGTTCGGGTAGTCCGCCGCCCAGCCGGTGAGCACCGCGCTCACGCGACGGTTGGAGTCGGCCGTGGCGTCGTTCCACTCACCGAACCCGGCGCCGTTCGGCGGGGTGATATGCGCCGAGGCGCGGTATCCGATCCGATCGAGCGCTTGCAGGATCGATGGCATCAGCAGCCGCGAAGGCGATCCACCCCAGGCCCAGACGACCACGCGCTCACCTCGCGTGCCGGAGGTCTTGACGAGGGCTCGCGCCTTTCGCACGTCGGGCCCGGTCCACGTCCCGCTCGTCGTCGAGCCGCTCGTGTAGGGGCAGTAGGGGGCGTATCCGAAGATCCCCGGTGGGAGCACCTGGCAGGTGGGAACGAACGCTCCTGCGCCGCCCATCACGCTTGCCATCGCACGGCGATCGACGGCCAGGTTGAAGGCCCGCCGCGCCTTCACGTCGTCGAATGGGGGCACCCGCGTGTTCAGCGAGACGTACTGGACTCCGAGCGACGCCACGGGGTGCGCGAGGGTGGCGTACCGGCTGGACAGCTCGCGGTATCGCTCGGGCGGCGGCCCGCCGAGCAGCACGTCCGCACGCCCGTGCTCGACAGCCGTGAGCGCCGCGTCGGCGTCCTTGAACCATGTCCAGCGGACCCGATCGGGGTATCCGGAAGGCTGCGCATCCGCCGACCACTGGCGGAAGCGACGGTTCCGAACCAGAAGCGCCCCCCGGTGGCCGCGGTCGTACAGGTGGGAGATCATGTACGGGCCGGTGCCGATCACCGGCCTGCCGCTATCCGGGGGCGGCGCGCCGGGGGCGACGAGGTCCGCCACCGGCATGGCGAGCTTCAGCGGCAGCGCCGGGTCGGGTTTCGTGAGGTGGATCGTGATGGTGCCGGTCGCATCATCGGTCTCGATGCCAAGGGAGCACTTCTCCGGCCGGCGTTTGCACGCCGCATAGCCGACGATGTTTCCCAGGGCGATCTGCGCGTAGTACCCGCTCGAGGCGATCTTGAGCGCGGGCGGGGACAACGCCCGTTCGAGCGAGGAGGGGAAGTCGGACGCGCGCACGGGGCGCCCATCGGAGTAGTGCAGCCCCTTTCGGAGCTGGAACGTATATGCGCGGCCGCCGTCAGTGACCGTCGGCATGGCGACCGCCAGGTCGGGTACCACCTCGAGCCCTGCGGGGCCGCCCGTCTTGCGATACGTCACCAGCCCGTCGCTGATCATGGAGATCATCTGCCAGTGGCCGTAGTAGGGCGCAACGGCCGGGTCGAACGGGCCGAACCCCGGTCCGAAGTCGTCGCTGGAATAGGCAACCGTCAGCGTGCCCCCGCGGTGGGACGCGGGAGTCGCCACGGCGGCGACCCAGATCCGGCCCGCGCCGGCGACAGACGCGATCGGCTTGCTCCCCGTCTGCGTCGTGGCGGTGCCGAGAGCATCGTCGATGCGGACGATGCCGTCGTCCGTCGGCACCCACACGATCCCCTCCGAGTAGGAGACCGAGCTCGGACGCGACCCGACGGGGATGGGCCTCCCCTGCTGCGTCGCCGGATCGAGGCGCGTGACGGTGCCGTCGTCGGCATTGGCAACCCAGAGGCTCCCGTCACCGTAGGCAACGCCAAGCGGCCCATTGCCGACCGGCGAGCGCGCAACGATCTGCATCGTCTTCGGGTCGAGCTTGGCGACCGTGCTCGACGCGCTATCGGCGACCCACACGTAGCCACCACCCACCGTGACCGCAGAGGGTGTCCCGCCCACCGCGACCGGTTGCGATGGCTCGAAGTTCGGGCCGATGCGCTGCACCGTCGCATCGATCGTGTTCACCACCCACGCCGCGCCGGCGCCGTAGGCGATCGGCCCCGGTCCCTGCCCGACCCGAATTCGCGTAACCGCGCCGGTGTCCTGCGGGTTGATCCACGACACCTCGCCGCTGCCGCTCTCGGCCACCCACACGCCGCCACCGCCGACCGCGATGCCAGCCGGTGCGCGGGCGCCCTGGAGCGGCACGGTGTCGACGACGATCCGAGCCTCCGGGTCGATCCGGACGATCGAGTCGCGGTCGGTCATCGACGCCCACACCGACCCCGCTCCGGCGGCGACGGCGGCCGGCGTGCCGTCAAGCCGGACACTGCCGACGATCGAGCCGGACGGATCGAGGATACCGACGACGTTCGTACCGAGGTGGTCCGGATGCGTTTGGCCGCCGGACAACGTGGCGGCCGCGGCGACCAACGCGCCGACCAGCACGACGGCGGCAACCGCGACCGACGCGACGCGCACCGGCGTCCAGCGCGTGGTAGGGCTGCGCTCCTCTGCCGGAAGGTCGAGATCGAATTGGAGCTGGTGGACGTGGACCGGCGCATCGAACCCCTTGAAGTCGAGCCGCCCCCGATCGACATACGCGAGCTCGTCCATCCGCCGGGCCAGATGGACGACGCCATCCG
>JBKPMQ010000387.1:0-12912 GCA_046732235.1 Actinomycetota bacterium | reverse complement strand
GCCACCTCACCCACGGCCTCAAGGTCAACTTCTCCGGCCGCCTCTACGACGTGCACTTCTACGGGGTGCGGCGCGAGGACTCGCGCATCGACTTCGACGAGGTCGAGCGGCTGGCCCACCAGCACCGGCCGCGGCTGATCGTCGCCGGGGCGTCCGCCTATCCGCGGGTGATCGACGCCGCCCGCTTCCGCGAGATCGCCGACGACGTCGGCGCGCGGCTGATGGTGGACATGGCCCACTTCTCGGGGCTGGTTGCGGCGGGGCTCCATCCGAACCCGGTCGAGCACGCGGACGTTGTCACCTCGACGACCCACAAGACGCTCGCCGGGCCGCGGTCGGGGCTCGTGCTTTGCCGCGAGGAGCACGCCGCGGCCGTCGACAAGGCGGTCTTCCCGGGCCTCCAGGGCGGGCCGCTCTGTCACATCGTGGCTGCCAAGGCGGTGTGCTTCAAGCTGGCCCGGACCGAGGCGTTCCGCGAGTACCAGAGCCGGATCGTCGCGAACGCGAAGGCCCTCGCCGCGGCGCTCATGGACGGCGGCATGAAGCTGCTGACCGACGGCACCGACATCCACCTGATCCAGCTCGATCTGCGCCCGACGCAGTGGTCGGGCCGCGACGCCGAGGAGCGCCTGCACGAGGTCGCGATCACCGTGAACCGCAACACCGTCCCCTTCGACGAGCGCCCGCCCACGATCGCCTCCGGCGTGCGAATCGGCACGCCCGCGGCGACGATGCGCGGCTTCACCGAGGACGACATGCGTGAGGTGGGTGCGATCATCCTCGAGACGCTCGACCCGGCCGCCGATCTCGGCGCGCTGCGCAGGCGGACGGGCGAGCTGCTGGCCGGAAGGCCGCTCTACTCCGGATTCCCGCATGGCCACGCTTCCTACTGACCGCCTCGTCGTCCTCGACCACCCGCTCGTCCAGCACAAGCTGGCGCTGCTGCGCGACACCGAGACGACGACGAAGGACTTCCGCCACCTGATGGGCGAGCTGGCAGCCTTCCTCTGCTACGAGGCGACGCGCGACCTGGAGCTCGAGGAGTACCGGGTGAGCACGCCGCTCGAGAAGACGCCCGCGCGGCGGGTGTCGGGCAAGAAGCTCGGCGTCGTCGCGGTGCTGCGGGCGGGCCTCGGGATGCTCGACGCCGTGCTCGACCTGATCCCGGTCGCGCGGGTCGGCTTCGTGGGCGTCTACCGCAACGAGGAGACGCTGCAGCCGGTCGAGTACTACTGCAAGCTGCCGAGCGACCTGGCCGAGCGTGACGTGCTGGTGCTCGACCCGATGCTCGCGACGGGCGGCTCGTCCTCGGCGGCGCTCGCGCTCTGCAAGCAGCGCGGGGCGGTCCGGATCAGCCTGCTCTGCGTGGTGGCCGCCCCGGCCGGCCTCGACCGCGTCGCCCGCGACCACCCCGATGTCGCCGTCTACACGGCCGCCGTCGACCGCGAGCTGAACTCGAACGGCTTCATCCTTCCCGGCCTCGGCGACGCCGGCGACCGCCTCTTCGGCACCCGCTAACCGGGGTCAGACCCCGAACGGTGGCGGTGCGGAAGTTGTCACGCTTTTGTGACACTCCGCCGAGAGCTCGCGCACCCAGGTGAGGTCGAGAAAGCCTGGTCGGGCGGCAAGGCCGTTCATCGCCCGTGCGCTCGACCACGGATAGGCGTCCGGCGTGTGTGTGATGCCGGCGCGCACCGGGTTGGCGACGATGTACCGCGCGACGGCGAAGAACCGCCCTTCCGCCTCGATCAGCCGCGACCAGTAGCGCTGCTCGAAGAGGTGGCCGACCCGGTCGTGGCGGTGGTTGAACCACTGCGCGTAGACCTGGTTCAGCCGGCCCATCCCGGCCCCCAGGTTCGGCTGTGGCGTGGTGAGGGCGAGGTGGTAGTGGTTCGGCATCAGGCAGTAGGCGTGGCAGCGCCAGCCGTACCGCTCGACGACGTCGCCCAGCAGGACGAGGAATCGCTCGCGGTCCTCGTCAGTGAGGAAGACCGGGGCCTTGTCGATCCCGCGGGCGCCGACGTGGTAGTGGGCACCGGCGGCCTGGACGCGGAGCGGACGGGCCATCCAGTCCAGGCTACGGCGCCCAGCGCGCGCAGTTCTAGCCGGCAGGTGTCACGATTGCGTGCCGACTTTGCACCGCCCGCCGTTCGGGGTCTGACCCCGATTGGAGGGGGATCCTCCGGAGGGGCGAAGGGTTACCCTTTCCGCGCAAGGCTCGCCGAGATGACAGGATCGATCCTCGATTACCAGGCCGCTTCCGTCGGGTTCGTGGTGGCCTTCATGCTCGTCCTGCTGCTCACGCCGGCGGTGTCGCTGGCGGCGTGGCGGGCCGGGCTGCTCGACCACCCGACGGACGACCGCCGCCTCCACCGCGAGCCGATGCCGCGGCTGGGAGGGATCGCCATCTTCGCGGCCATCGTCGTCCCCGCCGCGGCGCTCGGGAACCAGCACGGGTTCTGGGGCGTGATGCTCGGCGCGGCGCTCATGACGGCGCTCGGCGCCTACGACGACATCCGCCCGCTCGACCCGCTCATCAAGCTGTCGGGCCAGGTGGTGATCGCCGCGCTCACGGTGTACTTCGGGATCGCGATCGACCACGTCACGCTCCCGATCGCGGGCGCCTTCGACCTCGACTGGCTGCGCTACCCGGTGACCGTGATCTGGATCGTCGCCATCGCGAACATCGTCAACTTCATCGACGGCCTGGACGGGCTCGCCGCCGGCTTCTGCGGGATCGCGGCGGTCACGTTCGCCGTCCTCTCGGCCTCGCTCGGGCGCCTCGACGCCGCCGCCGTGTCGGCGATCCTGGCCGGGGCCGCGCTCGGCTTCCTCCGGTACAACTTCCACCCCGCCACGATCATCATGGGCGACTCGGGGTCGCTGATGATGGGCTACCTGCTCGCGACGATCGCCATCGAGGGCGTGCTGAAGACCGCCGCCGCCGTCTCGCTCGTCTTCCCGCTCGTGATCCTCGCCCTGCCGATCCTGGACACCTCGTTCGTGATCCTGAAACGGCTGAAGTACCGCCAGCCGATCTACCAGGCCGACCGGTGGCACTTCCACCACCGGTTCTCCAACATCGGCTTCTCGCAGCGGCGCACGGCGCTCACCCTCTACGCCTGGTGCTCGGTGCTCTCGGCGTTCGCGCTCGCCATCCGCTTCGTGCCGTCGCACCGCCACGGCTGGAGCTGGGTGTCGCTCGTCATCCTCGGCGGCCTCGGCCTCTTCGCGCTGGCCTCGTCGGTCTACGTCGTCTACACCCTCGAGATCCTCAAGCTGCGCCGCCTGCGCGCGCTCCGGGCCGCTCGGAGGCAGCCCGCCGAGGTGACACAAACTCGGACGCTCGTCTAACTGCCGAAGGCGAGAATTCCGCCAGAATAGGGTATTCTTCCGCTGTTGTGGAAGAACTCTTGTTGTCACGAAGTCGATCGTCTGGCATACTTCTCCGCGCCTTCTTCACCGTCCGCTCCGACGACACGACTACCACGGCAGGGCGCCCTGCAGCATCCGGTGCAATGGCCGGATTCACCCTCCTGGCCGCGCTCTTGGCCTGCGTGGGAATCGGTCTCGGGATCGGGTGGGCGGCGGGCAGCCCGGCCGTCGGCGCGGCCGTCGGAGCGGTGATCGGAATCCCCGCTAGCTTCTACATCGTCTACCGCACCTATCGAGACCTGTGACCGCCCGAACCACCAGCCCCGCCCAGCTCCTCGCGCACAACATCGACGCCCTCCTGGCCGTCGCGGCGCTGCCCCTGTTCGCCGCCATGGGGCTGCCGCTCGCGGGCTGGTTCTGGGCGACGGTGCTCTGGGCCGTGAACCGCTATGTGCAGGCGGTCGTCGAGCGCCGCGCGGTGCGGATGGGCGCGCTGCAGGGAGTGGGGGTGCTGGGGGCGAGCATGCTCCTGCGGCCCTGGATCGGGATGCTGATCCTCTTTCTGATCACGCGCCACTCGAGCACGCTCGCGATCTCGTCCGTCCTGCTCTTCCTCGTGCTGCTCACGGTCGACATCGCGACCCGGATCGTCACGCACCGGAATATCGGCCGCAGGGTGGGAGGGACGGCCTAGATGCTGCCGCTGCTCGAGGTCGAGTTCAACCCCGTCGCCGAGTTCACGGAGTTCGTGCACAACCCGTACGTGAACCTGCCGCTCGGCCTCGACATCAACAAGGCCGTCGTCTACATGTGGATGGCCGCGCTGCTCGCGACGGTCCTGACGCTGGTCGCCGTCCGGCGCAGCCTCAAGGTGCGCCCCGACGGCCGCCAGACCGCCGCCGAGATCGTCTACGACCTGGCCCAGAACCAGGTCGCCCGCGGCGGGCTGCCCGAGGAGGGGATGCGGATCTGGTTCCCCTACGTGGCGACGCTCTTCGTGTTCATCTGGATGATGAACGTGATCGGCTTCATCCCGCTCCCGTTCGGCGACCGCCACTTCGAGCTGTTTGGGCTCAGCATCCCCGAGTTCCAGATCTACGCGGCGACGGCCAACCTGTCCGTGACCCTTGCGCTGACGCTGGTCACGTTCTTCGCCACCCATGTCGAGGGCATCCGGTACAACGGAGTGATCGCGTATTTCCGCAGCTGGATTCCGGCCGGCACGCCGTGGTGGATCCTGCCCATCATGGTGCCCGTCGAGGTGATCTCCCAGCTCGTCCGCATCGTCTCGCTCAGCTTCCGACTCTTCTTCAACCTGCTCGCCGGCCACCTGGTCATCGCGGTGTTCCTCGGCCTCGCCTCGCTGCTCGGCACGTATTTCATCCTGCCGATCGGGATCCCCATGGGCGTCGCGCTCTACCTGCTCGAGTGCACGCTGATCGCCGGCCTGCAGGCGTTCATCTTCGCCACCCTGTCCGCCATCTACATCGGTGGAGCCATCCACCCCGACCACTAGGAGTTCCGCATGGCCGTCACCGGCGACATCCATGATTCCGCAAAAGTTCTCGCGCTCGGGCTCGCGACCGGTTTCGGCGCGATCGGCCCGGGCGTCGGCGTCGGCTTCATCTTCGGCAAGACGATCGAGGCGGTCGGCCGCCAGCCCGAGCTGCGCGGGCAGCTGCAGGGCCTGATGTGGCTGGGCTTCGCGCTCACCGAGGCGATCGTGTTCTACGCCCTGGGCATGGCCTTCGTGGCCTATGCCATCGCCTGAGCCGGGGGATCGCCGCCGATGATCTTCTACGACTCGACGCTGATCACCCCGACGACGGGGCTGATGATCTGGACGCTGGTGACGTTCGGCATCGTCCTGATCGTGCTGCGCAAGTACGCGTTCGGCCCGATCCAGGAGATGATCGACCAGCGGCGCCGGCTGATCACCGCCGACCTCGACGCCGCGGAGAACGCCCGCAAGGAGGCGCAGGAGGCGCTGACGGAGTACCGCCAGCAGCTGGCCGAGGCCCGCAAGGAGGCGACGAAGATCGTCGAGGACGCTCGCCGGGTCGGCGACGAGCGCCGGGCGGCGGCCGTCGCCGATCTCGAGGCCGAGAGGGCCCGCCTGATGCGCCAGACCCAGGAGGAGATCCAGGCCGAGACCCGCCATGCGCTGAACGCGATCAAGCAGCAGGTGGCCGACCTGGCCGTCGCCGCGACCGAGAAGGTCGTCCGTGCCCGCCTCGACGAGGACGAGCAGCGGCGGCTGATCGACGAGGCCCTCGCCGACGTCGACCTCTCCACGCTCGTCCCGCAGGCCCGGGAAGGGGAGAAGGCCTAGTGCTCCGTCCCGGGAATCTCTCGCGTCCGTGCGGCTGCAAATCTTCGCCCGGCCGCGTCCTCGGTCGTCCCGATATGCCCAATATCGGGACTCCCTGCGTCCTTGCCATGCTCGATTTTCGCTCGCCCGTTCATCAAGCGACCCCCGGGGCGGAGCACTAGATGGCCGATCGGGTCGATCCGGCCGGGCGCGTCTACGCAAGCGCCCTGCACCAGGCGGCCGGCGAGGCCGGCAAGGTGCACGACGTCAGCCGCGACCTCGAGGAGCTGATCTCGGCGCTGGGCGAGAACGAGATCCTCCTCCGCGCGCTCGTGAACCCGGCGCTCCCGCGCGAGGCCAAGCGCCGCATCCTCGCACGCGTGCTCGACCAGGCCGACCCGCTCACCCGCAACGCCGTCCTCGTGCTCGCCGACCACGGCCGGCTCGAGCTCCTCGTCGACATGCAGACGGCCTACGCCGAGCTGGCCGCCGAGGACGAGCAGATCCTGACGGTCGAGATCACGACCGCGGTCGAGCTCGCCAAGGCGGACCTCGACGCGCTCACGAAGCGCATCACCGAGGCCGTCGGCCGCCAGGCCCAGGTCACGGCAACCGTCGACCCGACCCTCATCGGCGGCCTCGTCCTGCGGGCCCGGAACGTGCTCGTCGACGCCTCCGTCAAGCGCCGGCTGGAGGAGCTTCGGCGCGCCCTCATCCGTACACCATTGCCTGTTGGGAGTGAAGCGTGAAGCTGCGACCAGACGAGATCGCGAACATCCTGAAGACCGAGATCGAGCGCTACGACGTCGAGGCCGAGGTCGAGGAGGTCGGCACCGTCATCCAGCTCGGCGACGGCATCGCCCGCGTCTACGGCCTCGACCGCTGCGTGGCGATGGAGAAGCTCGAGTTCGGGCACGGCGTCACCGGGCTCGCGCTGAACCTCGAGGAGGACAACGTCGCCTGCGTGCTCTTCGGCGAGTGGGACCGGATCAAGGAGGGCGACACCGTGCGCCGCACCGGCGCGGTCATGTCGATCCCGGTCGGCGAGAAGCTGATCGGCCGGGTCGTGAACCCGCTGGGCGAGCCGATCGACGGCGGCCCCGCGATCGAGACCGACGACTTCCGCCCGATGGAGTTCAAGGCCCCGGGCGTCGTCGACCGCCAGCCGGTGTCCGAGCCGGTGCAGACGGGCATCAAGTCGATCGACTCGATGATCCCGATCGGGCGAGGCCAGCGCGAGCTGATCATCGGCGACCGCACCACCGGCAAGACGGCCATCTGCGTCGACACGATCCTGAACCAGAAGGGGCAGGACCTGATCTGCATCTACGTCGCCATCGGCCAGAAGGCCTCGACCGTGCGCGCCGTCGAGGCGCAGCTGCACAATGCGGGCGCGATGGACTACACGATCATCGTGTCGGCGGCGGCGACCGAGGCGGCGCCGATCAAGTTCATGGCCCCGTACGCGGGCTGCGCCATGGGCGAGCACTTCCTCTACAACGGGAAGCACGCCCTCGTCATGTACGACGACCTGTCCAAGCACGCCGACGCGTACCGGCAGATGTCGCTGCTCGTGCGCCGGCCGCCGGGGCGCGAGGCCTATCCGGGCGACGTGTTCTACCTGCACTCGCGCCTGCTCGAGCGAGCGGTGAAGCTCTCGGACGATCTCGGCGCCGGATCGCTGACGGCGCTGCCCGTGATCGAGACCCAGGCCGGCGACGTGTCGGCCTACATCCCGACGAACGTCATCTCGATCACCGACGGCCAGATCTTCCTGCAGGCCGACCTCTTCTACTCGGGCGTGCGCCCCGCCATCAACGCCGGCATCTCGGTGTCGCGCGTCGGCGGTGACGCTCAGATCCGGGCGATGAAGAAGGTCGCCGGGCGCCTGCGCCTCGACCTGGCCGCCTATCGCGAGCTGGAGGCGTTCTCGCAGTTCGGCTCCGAGCTCGACCAGACCACCCAGAACCAGCTCTCGCGGGGCGAGCGCGTCGTGGCGTCGCTGAACCAGCCCCAGTACGCGCCGTGGCCGGTGTCCGAGCAGGTCGTCGTCATCTGGTCGGTCACGAACGGCTACGTGGACTCGATCCCGGTCGACCAGGTGTCGCGGTTCAACGACGAGCTGGTGGAGTCGCTGCGGGCCGAGGGCTCGATCCTGAAGTCGATCGACGAGACGAAGGACCTCACCGACGAGACGGTCGAGGCGCTGCGCAAGCACCTCGACGTCTTCAAGGAGAGCTTCTTCGTCGACGGCGAGCAGGACCAGGCCGGCGCCGCCGCCTAGATGGCCACCCAGCAGGACATCGCGCGCCGCATCCGGTCGGTGCGCAACACCGGCAAGATCACCAAGGCGATGGAGCTCGTCGCCGCGTCGCGGCTGCGCCGCGCGCAGGCCCGGATCGAGGGCCTGCGGCCCTACGCCGACCGGCTCCAGCGGCTGACGGTCGAGGTCGCGGCGGTGACGTCCCGGGCCGAGGACCAGCCGCTTCTCGAGCGGCGCGAGGTGAAGGGCGTCGCCGTGCTCGCGCTCACGGCCGACCGCGGCCTCGCCGGCGCGTTCAACGCGAACGTGATCCGGCGCTCGCTCGCCGTCGCCTCGGAGCACCGGGGGGCCGGGCGCCAGGTGCACTGGCTCGCGGTCGGGCGCAAGGGCGGCTCGTCGCTGCGGTTCCGCGGCCAAGAGATCGAGGCCTCGTACACGGGGATCACCGACCGGCCGAAGTACGCCGACGCCCGCGCCATCGCCGAGCGGGTGGCCGAGCTCTACACGGAGGGCCAGATCGACCTCGTGGTGATGGTCTACAACCGCTTCGTGTCGGCGCTCACGCAACGGATCGAGATGGTCGACGTGCTGCCGGTGCCTCAGGAGGTGCTGACGGGCGAGGAGCCCGAGCTGATCCAGGGCGCCTACCTCGAGGAGCCCGACCGCTCCGAGATCCTGGGGCGGCTGCTCCCGACCTACGTCGAGGTGACGATCTACCGCGCGCTGCTCGAGTCGACGGCGTCGGAGCACGGCTCCCGGATGACCGCCATGGGGAACGCGTCCGAGAACGCCTCCAAGCTGATCGACTCCCTCACGCTCGAGATGAACCGTGCCCGCCAGGCGGAGATCACCCAGCAGATCCTCGAGGTGGTCGCCGGCGCGGACGCCCTCGAGTAGGGCGCTACCATGACCTTCGTGCACGCGCTCCGGGCCGTCTTCGACCACAGCACCGCGCGGAGGGCGCTGATCGCCTTTTCGTGGTTCGTCCTGCTCGTCGGCGTGGTGGCGTATCTGAACCACCGCTCGTCGTCGGAGGCCCAGCCGCCCCCGGGGCCGGCCGCGGTCACGACCTCGTCGGGCAACTACGGCCCGCACATCCCGGTGCCGAAGCAGGCACTGGCCGTCGCCCGGACGTTCCTCCGGGACGGTGTCTTGCGGCAGGATCTGGGTGCCGCGTGGAAGCTCACCACCCCGCAGCTGCGGCAGGGGCTCACGCGCACGCAGTGGATGACCGGGAACATCCCGGTGGCGCAATTCCCGCACTCGGCGTTCGCCAAGGCCGGCTACAGGGTCGAGCGCTCCCGCGCGCGCAGCGTGGTCCTGCTGGTCTACATCTTCCCACGGAAGGGCTCGAAGGTTGCCGGCTGGGACTTCATCGTCGAACTCGTCCCGTTCCGCGGCTCCTGGCGGATCTCGTACTTCCAGCCGCACGGCCACGAGGCGCCGATCCCGCTGAATCGCTGACGTCGCGCCTGACGCCCGCGGAGGGCTCCTTGCACCCGTTTCCCGGTGCAACTATCCTTAGCCGCGATGGCATCGCAGCGAACGGCGCCGGTCGTCCCCGGCGCGGCGATCGGAGCAGCCGACACCGTCGAGGGCGGCGCTCCCGCCGTCGTCGCAAGGGGCCACTGGGAGCAGGCATGGAGGCAGCTGCGACGCGATCGGCTGGCGATCGCGAGCGCGGTCTTCATCGTCTTCCTGGCCCTGGCGGCGTTCATCGGCGCGCCCATCGCCCGGCACATGCTGGGGCACGGGCCGAACGATCTGATCAAGGGCGGCGTCGTCAACTACGTCCCGGCCGGCCCGTTCACCGACGCGGCCACGTCCACCGGGAGCCATACGTTTCTCGTCCTGGGCGGCTCCGATCTGCTCGGCCGGGACGAGTTCCTGCGCCTGCTCTACGGGGCCCAGGTCTCGCTCGAGGTGGCGGTGTTCGCGACGGCGTTCGGACTCTTCCTCGGCGTCGTCCTCGGCGTCGCGGCCGGCTACTACGGCGGCTTCGTGGACACGATCGTCTCCCGCATGACCGAGATCGTCATGGCCTTCCCGCTGCTGCTCTTCGCGATCGCGGTCGCCGCGACGGTCGGCAACCGGCTGAACGCCTACACGTTCTTCGGCGCCTTCCCCCCCGGCATCGTCACGCTGACGTTCGTGATCGCCTTCTTCTCCTGGTACTACCCGGCCCGCATCGTGCGGGCGCAGGTGCTGTCGCTGCGCGAGAAGGAGTTCGTCGAGGCGGCGCGGATGGTCGGGAACAGCGACTTCCGCATCATGCGGTCGCACCTGCTGCCGCACCTCGTCGGCACGATCATCGTCTACGGCACCCTCATCATCGCGACGAACATCCTGTTCGAGGCGGCGCTCTCATACCTCGGCGTGGGCCTGCCGCTGCCGAACGCCAGCTGGGGCAACCTGCTCTCGGAGGCGGTGCAGTTCTACACCCTCCAGCCGTGGCTGATGCTGTGGCCGGGTCTCGCGATCCTGCTGACCACCCTGGCGTTCAACCTGCTCGGCGACGGCCTGCGCGACGCGCTCGATCCGCGCGGCTCGATCTAGACGCCGGCCGCTAACTCTCGCCGCTTCACCGGCGTCTTAGATTCACGGTCGGGTGCGGGCAGGATCCGCGCCTCGGGAATCGACAGAGGGGTGAAAGCATGAGACGACCCGCTTTGGTACTGAGCGCAGCCGCACTGGCGGTCGGTACCGTGTTGCTCGGCGCCGCAGCCTGTGGCAGCAGCAGCGGCGGAGGCGAGTCAGGCGGCGCCAGCAACGGTGGCCAATCGCAGGTGCCGCACCAGAACGGCGGTATCGTCAAGATCGCGCTCTCGGGTGACATCGACTATGTCGATCCCGCGCTCGCGTACTACCAGAACAGCTGGCAGATCGAGTACTCGACCTGCCTGAAGCTGCTGAACTACCCCGACAAGGCCGGCCTGGCCGGGCAGCAGCTCGTGCCGGACGCGGCCGACCTGCCGACCGTCTCGAACAACGGCAAGACCTACACGTTCACGATCCGGCCGGGCTTCAAGTTCTCGCCCCCGTCGAACGCGCCGGTGACCGCCAAGACCTTCCAGTACGTCATCGAGCGCGACCTGAACCCGGATCAGCACTCCTTCTCGGTGCCGTTCCTGGGCGACCTGGTCGGCGCGACGGACTACAGCGCCGGCAAGGCGAAGTCGGTCTCCGGCATCAAGGTGGACGGGAACAAGATCTCGTTCACGCTGACGCAGCCCGACCCGACGTGGCCCACGAAGATGGCCATGCCGTTCTTCTGCGCGATTCCGGTCGGCACGAAGATCGACGCGAACGGGCTGCACACGGTGCCGTCCGCCGGCCCGTACTACGTGCAGTCGTACACGCCGCACCAGTCGATCGTCGTGAAGAAGAACCCGAACTACCACGGCGACCGGCCCGCGTACGCGGACGAGTTCGACTACACCCAGCTGACGATCAACACGAACCAGGGCACGCTCGAGGCCAAGAGCGACAAGCTCGACTACATCAACGACGCCGTGGCGCCGGCCCAGATCCGGCCGCTCTACCAGCAGTACGGCCCGGGTGCTCCGGGCGGCGAGCGGCTGTTCCTGAACCCGTGCCTGTGCGTCCGCTACATGGGCCTCAACACGAGCCGGCCGGCCTTCTCGAACCCGATGGTCCGCCAGGCCGTGAACTGGGCGATCGACCGGCCCGGGATCATCCAGACCATGGGCTACAAGGTCGGCGTCCCCGGCGCCAAGATCATGCCGCCAGGCGTGCCCGGCGCCCAGTACGAGAAGACCATCTACCCGCTCACGTCCCCGAGCTCCAGCGACATCTCCAAGGCGAAGTCGCTGATCAAGCAGTCGGGCGTGAAGACGCCGATCAAGGCGGTGCTGTACACCTGCAACCCCGACCCCTGCCCGGCGCGTACCCAGGTCATGCAGCAGAACCTGAAGGCGATCGGCATCGACGTGCAGATCGACCAGTTCGCCCGCGCGACCCAGTTCACGAAGGAAGGGACGAAGGGCGAGCCGTTCGACATCGCCGACGAGGGATGGGTGGCTGACTACCCCGATCCGTACGACTGGGTGAACGTGCTGCCGAACGGCGAGCACATCCCGTCGACGAACGGCAGCAACTACTCCTACTTCAACAACGCGGCGTTCAACTCGCGGATGGACGCGGCGGCCAAGCTGACCGGAAACCAGCGCTACCAGACCTACGGCAAGCTGGCGACCGATATCCAGCAGCAGCAGGCGCCATGGGCGGCCTGGGACGTCGACAACAACATCGACTTCTTCAGCGCGCGCATGGGGTGCACGGTGTACCAGCCCGTCTACGGGATGGCGCTCAACACCATGTGCATCAAGAAGTAGTCGGAAGGCAACGAACGCCTGGCTCGGGCGCCGGATCCGCTCCGGCGCCCGAGCCTCGCACCTACTAGACTGGGGTCCGCGTGGTCAGGTACATCATCCGCCGGCTTCTGTGGGCGATCGTCCTCTTCCTCTCCGTGACGATCATCACCTACGTCATCTTTTATCTCGTCCCGGTCGACCCGGCCCGTCTGGCAGCCGGGCGCAACCCGACGCCGGAACAGGTGAAGGCGGTCGGCCACTACCTAGGGACCGACCGGCCGGTCTGGTACCAGTACGGCCTCTTCCTGAAGCGGCTGGTGATCGACCACAACCTCGGCTACTCGTTCGCCGACCGCGTGAGCGTCAACACCGACGTCCTGAACGCCGCGCCGGTGACGGCGTCGCTCGTCATCGGCGGCGCCATCCTCTGGATGCTGATCGCCATCCCGGTGGGGGTCTTCTCGGCGCTGCATCCGCGCTCGAAGACCGACCGGGTTGCGATGGCCAGCGTCCTGGTCGGCATCTCGGCCCACCCGATCTGGATCGGGCTCGTCCTGTCGTACGTATTCGGCTATGTCCCCACCAGCGGCCACGCCCTCGGCTTCAGCTTTCCGAGCTTCACATTCCTG
>JBKPMQ010000386.1:0-3930 GCA_046732235.1 Actinomycetota bacterium | reverse complement strand
GCTGCGGTGCACGCGGGAATCGACGGCGTCGGTCGGCTGCGAGAGCCGCACGGCGCCGACGATCCTGCCCTGGTCGAGCACGGGGTAGGCGACAACCAGCAGGTCGCCGCCCAGGTCGGTGCTGTGCCGGATCAGGCGGATGCCGCTCCCCGAGAGCGCCGTCGAGATCTCGGGCCGCCCCGCCGTCGCGAACCCGACCCGTGCGGGGTTCGGCCGGTTCGAGTCGGCCAGGAGCACGCCGCGGCCGTTCGTGACGACCACGCGGGCATCGGTCTCGCGGCCGTACCGGGCGACGGCCCGGCGCACACCGGCAAGGGTGCCGCCGGGAGCGGGAGAGCCGCCGAGCGAGGCGGCGATCACCTGGGTCTGGGAGTCGATCCCGGCGTAGAAGGAGTCCTTCGCCCGCCGGTCGACGTTCACGGCCAGCGGCACTGCGAGCGCGATCACGGTGAGGACGAGCAGGTAGGCGAACGCCGCCAGGAGGCGGCCCCGCAGCGTCACCCGGCGAGCTCCGCGGGGGAGGAGAAGCGGAAGCCGACGCCGCGCACGGTGTGGATGTAGCGGGGCTCCTGGGCGTCGTCGCCGAGCCGGCGGCGCAGGCCGGCGACGTGCACGTCGAGCGTCTTCGTCGAGCCGAACCAGTCGACGCCCCACACCTCGTCCATCAGCTTGTTGCGGGCGAGCACGGTCCCGGCATGCGCCATCAGCGTGTGGAGCAGGTCGAACTCGCGCCGGGGCAGGTCGAGCGGCTCGCCGGCGTGGGTGGCGACGTGGGTGGCGGGGTCGATCGAGACGTCGCCGATCTCGATGGCGGTCGACGTGGTCGGTTCGCCCGCCGGCGCGGAACGGTCGCCGGTGCGGCGGAGCACGGCCCGGATGCGGGCGATCAGCTCCGCCATGCTGAACGGCTTCACCAGGTAGTCGTCCGCGCCGAGCTCGAGGCCGACGACGCGGTCGGTCTCGAGGCCGCGGGCGGTGAGCATGATGATGGGGACGTCGGAGCTCTGGCGGATCGCGCGGCAGACGTCGCGGCCGTCGAGGTCCGGCAGCATCACGTCGAGGAGGACGATGTCCGGCTCGTCCCGCCGCACGGACTCGAGACCGCCGTTCCCCGTCGCCTCCACGGAGACGGCGTAGCCCTCCCGCTCGAGCGCCGAGCGGAGCGGATCCGAGATCGACGCCTCATCCTCGATCACCGTCACATGGCCGCGCGTCGGTGCCGTTCGCTGGCCGCCTGCCTCCATGCGCGCGAAGTGTAGGTGCGGCCTTCGAGCGGCGCTGTGGCGCCAACCGGGGTCAGACCCCGAACGGCGGCCGTGACGGTTCCGTTGCAGTCATCTGCGGGGTCTGACCCCGTATGCGCCGGTGATCTGGGGTGATGCCGGCGGGTGCCGATCCCCGGTTCGCGGGAGCCGCCGGCGGCCGCCGAATTACCGCAACCCGATGATTCGGATCACGGAAATGCAACACTTGCCGTTGCATACCTTCACGTTGGCGATCTCGTCGTATACGTTGAGAGCGCATCTCCGAGGCGGCCGGAGTGACAAGTGAATCCCCGACCCCCAAGGAGCCACTGCAACATGGCTGCATCCACCGTGCTCGTCGTCGACGACGAACCCCGAATCGTCGAGTTCCTGAGCGAGAACCTGCGCGACGACGACTTCAGCGTCCTCACCGCCGCCACCGGCGCTGAGGCGATCGAGCTTCTCGGACGGGCTCGTCCGGACGTCGTGCTGCTCGACGTCGTGCTCCCCGACATGAGCGGCTACGAGATCTGCCGTACCGTCCGCGCCGGCGACGGCATCAACGATCCCTGGGACCCCGATCTCCCGATCATCATGCTGAGCGCGAAGGCCGAGCATGTCGACCGCGTCCGCGGCCTCCAGCGCGGCGCGGACGACTATGTCACGAAGCCGTTTCACTACCCCGAGCTGCTCGCGCGGATCGGCGCCGTGCTCGCGCGGGTCTCGCGGTCGCGCGACCGCGAGGTCATCCGCCACGGCGAGCTGACCGTCAACACGCTCTCCCGCGAGGTGACCGTGGGCGGCATCAAGGTCGACCTGTCGGCCAAGGAATACCAGCTGCTGACCACGCTCGCGTCCGAGCCCGGCCGCGTCTTCACGAAGGCCGAGCTGCTCGAGACGGTGTGGGGCTTCCGCTCGCAGGGCCGCACCCGCACGCTCGACTCGCACGCGAGCCGCCTGCGCCAGAAGCTCCGCGTCCATTCCTCCGCCGGCTGGCTCGCCAACGAGTGGGGCGTCGGCTACCGCCTGTGCAGGCCGGAATGATCCGGGTTCCGCTGCGCCGGCGCCGCGGCGGCGTCGACGTTCACCTGCACGCCTCCGTGGAGGAGCTGGCGACCCTGCTCGCCCGCGAGGAGCGGGCCCGGGCGGAGTTCATCGGCAAGGTGTCGCACGAGCTCCGCACGCCGCTCACCGTGATCAAGGGCTACGTGTACACGCTCCACCGCGCGGAGTGCGACCCCGCCAAGGCCGCCAAGCTCGACATCATCGACGGCGAGTGCGAGCGGCTCGGATACCTGATCGAGGACCTGCTCGAGCTCTCGCGCGCCCGCGCGGGCGAGCTGCGGGTGAACGCGGAGGTGTTCCCGCTCGAGCGGTGCGTCAGGGAGGTCGCCGAGCGGCTCCAGACGGTCGCGGAGCAGGGCAACGTCCGCGTGCGGCTCGACTGGGGATGCAACGGCGGCCTCGTACGCGGAGACCAGAACCGCGTCCGGCAGATCTTCGCGAACCTCATCACCAACGGCATCAAGTACGCCCCGCCGGGAACGGACGTCACGGTCCGCGGCCGCCGGCTCGACGACACGCTCCAGGTCGCCGTGGAGGACGCCGGTCGGGGCATCGCCGAGGCCGATCTGCCGTTCATCTTCGACGAGTTCTTCCAGGCACGGCGGCCGGAGCCCGGCGCCGGCCTCGGGCTGGCCGTCGCCCGGGAGCTGACCGAGGCGCACGGCGGCTCGATCACCGTGACGAGCGCGGTCGGGAGCGGCTCCCGGTTCGTCGTGACCCTGCCCTGCCTGGGCGACGGCGGATGACCGCGGATCCCGCCGGGATCCTGCGCCTCCTCGAGGCCCCCGCGGAGCCCGAGCCGCCGGCCGCCCGGCCGCTGCGGCTCATCTCGGCCCTCGCGACCCATGGAAGGATCGCGAGGGCCGAAGGGCTCGCCGGCGTCGCCGCCGGGTACGAGCTACGACTGCCCGGGATCGGGGCGCGCTATCTGGCCGGTCTCGCCGTCCACGCCCACGAGCAGGGCTGGCACGCCCCCGAGATCGCGGCCCTGCTCGACGCCGTCGAGGGACGAGCGTCGATGTGGATCGTGAGCCCGTCGGCCGCCTCGCTGCGCCGCGCGGGCCTGATCGGGCCCGGCGGAAGCCGCAAGGCATGCGCCCGCTGGTCGGCGCGCCGCTGGAGGCGCGCGCCGGTCGATCCGGACTCCCTCGCCCGCGTCGCCGCCGCGGGACGGGCCCGCGCGGTGTGCGTCGCCGCCGTGTCGGGGACCGGCGCTCCACGACGGATCGTGGACGCCCTGGGCGCTGACGGCGTCCGGCTGGGGTGGCTCGACGGTGGCCTCGCCGCGTCGCTCCGGGTGCCCTGGACGGTCGAGCTGCTGGTCGCGCCCGCGCTTCCCGGGGGCTCGCTGATGGCCCTGCGCGAGCGGATCGCCTCCGCACCGCGATGTACCTGGTGCGGCGTGCCCATGCTGGGCTCCGACTGCACGCGCTGCCTTCCGGGAGCGCGGGCGTGAGCCGCGGCCACCGTCGCAGCCTCGTGCTCGCGCTGGCGGGGATCGTGCTTGCGGTGCTCGGGCTTGGCCGGCTCGGCTCGGGAACGGCGGCGCAGGCGCCCGCCGGCCGGCGGGTGGTGCGCGTCGTCGCCGTCCGGCCGGTCGCGGCCGGCGCCTGCATCGCCG
>JBKPMQ010000385.1:0-9675 GCA_046732235.1 Actinomycetota bacterium | reverse complement strand
TGGGAAGACGTGCGCGGCGTCCGAGAACGACATGCCCCGCTGGAGCAGGCCGACGCCGATGCCGCCGATCAGGTTGATGGCCACGATCAGGACGCCGGCCATGGCGTCGCCCTTCACGAACTTGGACGCGCCGTCCATGGCACCGTAGAAGTCCGCCTCGCGCGCGATCTGCTCGCGCCGCTCGCGGGCCTGCTGGTCGGTGATCTGGCCGGCGTTCAGGTCGGCGTCGATCGCCATCTGCTTGCCGGGCATGGCGTCCAGGGTGAAGCGGGCGGCGACCTCGGCCACGCGGCCGGCGCCGTTCGTGATCACGACGAACTGGATCACGATCAGGATGAGGAACACCACCATCCCCACCAGCACGTTTCCGCCGACGACGAAGGAGCCGAAGGCGTGGATCACGCCGCCGGCGTCGCCGTGCAGGAGCACGAGCCGGGTGACGCTGATGTTGATCCCGAGCCGGAAGAGCGTCGTCAGCAGCAGGAGCGACGGGAAGGCCGCGAAGTCGAGCGCCCGCGGCACGTACATCGTCGTGATCAGGATCATGAGCGCGCCGGCGATGTTGACCGTGATGAAGATGTCGATCAGCGCGCTCGGCAGCGGGACGAGCATCATCGCGACCACGACGACGACGCCGACCGCGGCCAGCAGGTCGTTGTGGCGCAGGAGGACTTTCAGCCCGCCGCCCATGGCTCAGCGGCCCATCTCGGTGGGGAGGGACCGGGTGGGTCCCGGCAGGCGGCCGCGGGGGGAGCGGCGGCGAAGCGAAGGGCATTCGATTCGCATTCGGGGACCCTCATCGGCGTTCCCGCACGCCGACTTGAGCGCGCGCGGGCGGGCCGCGGTCACGACGCCCTCCGGCGGCGGCCGGCGGTGCGGTAGACGAACGCGAGCACCTCGGCGACCGCGGCGAAGAAGGAGTCCGGGATCATCTGCCCGATCTCCACCTCCTTATAGAGCGCGCGCGCGAGGGGCGGGTTCTGGAGCACCGGCACGTCGGCGTCCTCGGCCGCCTTGCGGATGGCGGCGGCGACCAGGTCGACGCCCTTCGCCACCATCTCCGGTGCCGGGCGGGTGCCGTCGTAGCGCAGCGCGACTGCGAAGTGGGTCGGGTTCGTGACGACGACGTCGGCGGTGGCGACGTCGGCGATCATGCGCTGGCGGGCGCGCGCGAACTGGCGCCGGCGGATCGCGCTTCGCACCTCGGGCGCGAGATCGGACTGGCGCGACTCCTGCCTCACCTCCTCCTTGGTCATCCGCAGGGACTTCTCGTGCTGGTAGCGCTGCCAGGCGAAGTCGACGATCCCGATGAGGAGGAACGCCACGCAGACGTACAGCGCGAGGGTCATGACCGAGCTCGCGAGCTGGCTCAGGATCTCGCCCGGAGGCGCGCCCGCGAGCTCTCCCAGGTTCTGCATGCGCGGCCAGATGGCGACGAACGCGGCCACGGCGACCACGGAGGTCTTCACGACCGTCTTTCCGCCCTCGAACGCCGCGCGCACCCCGAAGAGGCGCTTGTATCCCTGGCGCGGATCGAGCCGGCTCCACTGGGGGCTGATCGCCGCGGTCGTGATCGCCGGGCGGTTCTGCACCAGGTTCGCGATCAGGCCGGCCGCGAGCGCCGTCACCGCGATCGGCGCCACGATCCCGAGCATCGAGGTGACGCCCCACGAGAAGAGGTCGCCGGCCCCGCCCCTGGCGGCCAGGTGCCGCGAGCCGGACTGGCTCAGGCCGACGCGGACGACGTCGGCGAAGCGGCCGAGGATCGACGGCCCGGTCACGATCACCGCCGCGATGCCCCCCAGCAGCACGGCCGCGGAGGTCAGGTCGGGCGAGCGGGCGATCTGGCCCTTGTCGCGGGCCTCCTTCCGCCGTTTGGGGGTTGCCTTCTCGGTGCGGTTGTCGGCCATGCGATCAGGCGCCCAGCGTGTGGACCGCCTGCATCACCGACTGCTGCAGGGCGCCCTGCAGCTGGTTGGAGACGAACGGCAGCGTCGCCGCGATCACCGTCATGCCGACGAGGATCTTGGCCGGCAGGCCGACGACGAGCACGTTCATCTGCGGCACCGCCCGGGAGACGAGGCCGATCGCCGCGTCGGTGATCACGAGCGCGACCAGGGCGGGCGCGGCAATCTCGAGGCCGATCGCCCACACCTGGGCGAACGCGGTGAGCGCGCCGCTCGTGAGCGCGCCGATGTGCGGATAGGCGGTGATCGGCAGCGCGTGGTAGCTGGCGCCGATGCCCTCGATCATGATGTGGTCGCCGCCGGACATCAGCAGCACGAGCACGGCGAACAGGCTGTAGAACTGGCCCAGGATCGCGGTCTGCTGGTTGTTGACCGGGTCGAGGATCGACGAGAACGAGAAGCCGATCAAGGTGTCGAGCAGACCTGCCCCGGCCTGGACGGCGGCGCCGACGAGCGCCATCGGGAACGCGAAGATCAGGCCGACGCCGAGCTCCTTCAGCATCAGCACCGCGTAGTCGCCGGCGTCGAGCGGCACGGTCTGGGCGTGCACGGCGATCGGCATCATCGCGAGCGAGAGCGCCATCGCGAGCATCAGCTTGACCCGGTTGGGGATCATCGTCGCCGAGAACCCGGGCGCGAGCACGAACAGCCCGCCGACCCGGCACACCACGAGCAGGAAGCCCAGCACCTCGGTGAGGGCCCGGTCCGGCAGCGTGACGGTCACGGCCCGACCAGGTTCGGGATGTTCGTGTAGAGGTTGGTCGTATAGGTCAGCATCTGGTCGAGCATCCACGGCCCGCCGATGGCGAGCACGGCGCCGATGACCAGGATCTTGGGGATGAAGCTGAGGGTCTGCTCCTGGATCGACGTCACGGCCTGGAAGACCGAGACGATCAGGCCGACCACGAGGCCGGCGAGCAGGAACGGCATCGACACCTCGAGGGTGACGGTCAGCGCCTGCGTTGCGAGCGAGTTGACGGTATCGGCGTTCACTTATCGTCAGGTGTGGAAGGACTGGACCAGGCTCTGGATGACGAGATGCCACCCGTCGACGAGCACGAACAGCATGATCTTGAAGGGCAGCGAGATCAGGACCGGGGGCAGCATCATCATCCCCATCGACATCAGGGTCGAGGCGACGACCATGTCGATGATCAGGAACGGCAGGTAGATCAGGAAGCCGATCTGGAACGCCGTCTTCAGCTCGGAGATCATGAACGCCGGCACCAGCACGTAGGTGGGGATGTCGGCGCGCGTCTTCGGGCGGGGCAGGTTCGCCATCCTCACGAACATCGCCAGGTCGGAGTCGCGCGTCTGATTGAACATGAACGTGCGCAGCGGCTGCTGGCCCCGGGTGGCCGCCTGCGAGAGCGTGATCTCGTGGGTCGTGTACGGCTGGATCGCCGTGGTGTTGATCTGCTTGAAGGTCGGCGCCATGACGAAGATCGTCAGGATCAGCGACATGCCCACGAGCACCTGCGACGGCGGGCTCGTCGGCGTCCCGAGCGCGTTGCGGACGAAGCCGAGCACGATCAGGATGCGGGTGAAGCCGGTGACCATGAGGAGGGCGCCCGGGAGGAGCGCGAGCAGGGTCATCGAGATCAGGATCTCGACCGGCGTCGACAGCGCGTTTCCGTTGATCGAGATGCCCGATCCGGCCGAGGCGAGGAGCGGCAGGGCGGTCGTCACCGGGCCGTCCTCTTGCGGAGGGCCTCGAGGAAGGTCTCACGGCCGGACGGCGTCGCCGGCGGAAGCTGCAGGGGCAGGTCGGCGCCGCCGCTCTCGACCAGGACGGCCTCGTCGGCGGTGTACACGCGCAGCGGGGTGATCGACTGGTCGGTGGCCCCGACCAGGATCAGCTCGTCGCCCGCCCGGACGAGGTGGAGCGAGCGGTTGGGGGCGAGCGGGGTGGTCGCGATGACGCCGATGCGCTCGTCGCCGCGCCCGGCCTTCGCGCGGGCGGAGCTCTTGAGCAGCCAGTAGACGCCGTAGATCACGCCGAGGACGACGGCCAGGCCGACGATCGTGCGGATCACGTCGGCGCCGGCGCTGCCGGCGGACGGGGCCTTGCCCTGCGAGGTGCCGGCCGAGGCGACGTCCGGGTCGAGCGGCGTGCGGTCCTCGTGGAAGGCGGGCGCCTTCTTCCTGGTCCTGGACGCCGCGCGCTTCGCCGCAGCCGCCCTCGCCACAGGCTTCGCGGCCCCGGTCGCGGCGGAGGCCGGGGCAGGGTGGAGCACGCTGCTCGTGGCGCACGCGGCCGCGATCAGGAGGATGCTCGTCCGAACTGGGGGGAGTCGGCGGGAGAGCAAGGCGATGACCCCATCGGTCGCCCGGCGGTCCGGCTTGAGGTTTCCCGCGGCCGGTTCCCGCGGAATCCCCGATCGTGCTCCGGGGATACTCCAAAATGGGGAGGGCGGCGGCGGAGGGGGCTGCCGATACGGACGTCGTACGCCCCCGGGCACCCCCCCGGGGCGGCGCCCCGACCAAGAGTTTTCCCGCTCCCCGTCCGTCGTACGTGTCCCTCTGGAGGTCTCCTCTGTGGAAGCATCGCCCGTGTCCAGCTCACGACCCACGGCCGGCACCGCGGAGGCCCTGTGGCGCGCCTGGATCCAGAACAAGGATGTGGCGGCCCGCGACCGCCTCGTGCTCTCCTACGCGCCGATGGTCAAGTACCTCGCCTGTCGCAAGGTCCGCGAGCTGCCGGCCCACTGCGAGCTCGACGACCTCGTGTCGTGCGGGCTGCTCGCGCTGATCGCCGCCGTCGACCGCTTCGACCCCGCCAAGGGCGCGACCTTCGAGCAGTACGCCTGGACGCGCGTCTCCGGCGCGATCATGGACGAGCTGCGGCGGCAGGACTGGGCGCCGCGCTCCCTGCGCCGCAACGGCCGCGCGATCGAGCGCGCCCGCGAGGCGTGGCAGCTGCGCACCGGCCGCCTGCCGACCGACGAGGAGCTCGCGTCCGAGCTCGAGATCGACGTGGACTCCCTCCACAGCCACCTCGAGGGCCTGTCCCGGGCCGACCTCCTGAGCCTCAACACGCCCGCGCGCGGGACCGAGGAGGCGATGCCGGTCGAAGTCGGCGACACGATCGAGGCGCCCGCCGGCGAGTTCGACCCGGAGCTGGCCGCGCTGGCCGGCGAGCGGGCCGCCGTCCTCCGCGACGCGATCGCGTCGCTCAGCGAGCGGGAGCAGACGATCCTCGTCCTGCTCTACGTGAAGCACATGCAGGGCGCCGAGGTCGGCCGCATGCTCGGCATCAGCGAGTCGCGCGTGTCGCAGATCCTCTCCTCCATCCGGCGCACGCTGAAGGAGCGCATCGAGACCTACGACTCGGTCGTGCCGCCGCTGCGCCGCGCCGCCTAGGCTCACCGCCACCGGGGGTCAGACCCCACCCAAGCTTGCTCTCCGTGTGTTCGTGGGGTCTGACCCCAGAACTGCTCCATCTCCAGCCGCGACGGGACAGAAGCTCTTCCGCCTTGACCGTGGTCGAGATGGAGCAGTTTGGGGCCACGGAGGGCCGCCGAGGGCGGGGTCTGACCCCGGGTGGTGGGTCGCCGATCCGGGGTCAGACCCCGAACGGCGGCCGTGACAGTTCCGTTGCCGTTCCGTTCGGGGTCTGACCCCGGTCTGGCTCCCGGTCTGGCTAGGCGGCGGCGTCGAGGCGGCGCTTGGGGGAGACGACGTGCGTGATGCGCAGTCCGAACTCCTCGTCGATCGCCACGACCTCGCCGCGCGCGATCGTCCGGCCGTTCACAAGCAGGTCGACCGGCTCGCCGGTCATCCGGTCGAGCGCCACGATCGAGCCGGGGCCCATCTCGAGCGTCTCGCGGATCGTCATCGTCGTGCGGCCGATCTCGACCGTCAGCTCGACGGGCACGTCGAGGACGGGGCCGAGGTCGAGGGCCGCGGGCCGCTCGCCGGGCTGCTCGTGGAGCGCCGGCATGACGAGCTCGGTGCCCACCTCGGTGGCGGGAGCGATGGCGGGATCGTGTTCGGACATGGTGATTCCCTACTGGACGACGACGTCGGTGAACAGCACCTCGGTGACCTTAACATCGGTCTTCTTCTTGAGATCCGTGAGGATCTTCTGTTCGAGCGCGTTGCGCTTGGGGCGCTCGATCAGGTCGCTCGAGGGCAGGCCGGTGAGATCGTTCGTGACGATCGCGCGGACGGCCGCGTCCTCGGGCAGGGCCGGGGCGGCGCCGCCCTCCGTCGCCGCGGGGGCGCCGGCGGTGAGCAGCAGCGCGATCGACACCTTGCCGTAGTGCTCGCCGCCCAGGTTGACGACGAACTCCGGCGAGAGCGGGAACAGCGTCCCGTCCACCTTGGGCGGCACCGCCTTCGCGGGCTTGGGGGCGAGGACGAAGAAGTAGGCGCCGCCGCCGCCGGCGAGGAGCAGGATCAGGGGAAGGATGAACTTCAGCTTGCCTTTCACGGGGTCGTTCCTCCGGAGGACGGGGTGGCGTTGGAGCGGATCACCACGATGTCGACGCGCCTGTTGAGCGCTCGACCGGCCGCCGTGGTGTTGGGGGCGACAGGGTTCTGGTCGGCGTAGCCGACGGCGGCCAGATGGCTCTGGGACACCCCGTGGTGGATCAGGAACTCGAGGACGGCCGTGGCGCGGGCGGTGGAGAGCTCCCAGTTGCTCGGGAACTCGCCGCCGGAGATGGGGACGTTGTCCGTGTTGCCCTCGATGCTGATGGGGTTCTCGAGGCTCATCGAGTCGATGAGGTGGGCGACGCGGTCGAGCAGCGGCTCCGCGGTGGCTTTCAGCCTCGCCTGGCCGCTGTCGAACACGAGGTTGTTGGTCAGCAGGCGGATGACCAGGCCGCGCTGGTCGATGCTGGTCGAGATCTCGGCCGCGAAGCCGTGCTTCTGGGCGTAGTCCTCGACCCTGCGCTGCACCTCGAGCAGGGTGTTCTGCTCACGGGCGGCGGCCTTCGCCTTCGCCGCCGGGTTCGTCTTCGAGCCGATCAGCGTGTGCGTGAAGATGTTGAAGCTCGAGTCGACCGAGCCGCTCGGCGTCGCCGTCTGGACGCCCTGGATGCGGGTCGGGTTGCCCTGCTGGACGCCCTTGCCTCCGTCCAGGACACCGCCGATGAACGCCTTCTGCAGCGCGTGCTGGAGCACCTGGTACTTCGAGATGTTCACCGACGAGATCGAGAACAACACCATGAACAGCGCCATGAGCAGCGTGATCATGTCGGCGTAGGTCAAGAGCCAGCGCTCGTCGCCGCCCTCGTGGCCGCCGCCGCCGTGCCCGTGCCCGCCGCGCTTGCGGCGGCCGCGTGCGTGCCTCGCGCTCACGCGGCCTCCCGCAGCTCCGCCGAGGAGGAGCCGCCCTCAGCGCTCTTGCCGCGGTCGGCCGGGGCGACGAACGCCTCGAGCTTCTCGGACAGTACGCGCGGGTTGTCGCCGGCCTGGATCGACAGGATGGCGTCGAGGATCATCATGCGGTGGTTGACCTCGACGGCGGACATCTCCTTGAGCTTGTTGCCGATCGGCAGGAACATCAGGTTCGCGCTCGACACGCCGTAGAGCGTGGCGATGAACGCGCCCGAGATGGCGGGGCCGAGGGTGGACGGCGCGGCCAGGTTCTCGAGGACGTGGATCAGGCCCATGACGGTGCCGATGATGCCGACCGTCGGAGCGAAGCCGCCGGCCGTCGCGAACAGGCCGGCCACCAGCTGGTGGCGGGCGGCGAGGCCGTCGACCTCCGCCTCCAGGATGGCGGCGACGAGGTCGGAGTCCGTGCCGTCGACGACCAGCTGGAGGCCCTTCCGGGTGTAGGCGTCGTCGATCTTGGCGACGTCCTCCTCGAGGGCGAGCAGGCCGTTGCGGCGCGCCTTCTCGGACAGCTCGACCATGAGGCCGATCGAGGCCGCGGAGTCGATCGCGGAGCCCTTGAACGACATGATCGCGGCCTTCGGCGCGGTCATGAACGCGCGGAAGTTCGTGGAGGCCATCGTCGCTCCGGCCGTCCCGCCCGTGATCAGCACCAGGGCCGGGATGTTCAGGAACGCGACCGGGTTCGTGCCCTCGAGGATGGCAGACACGAAGAGCGCGCCGAACGCGCATGCGATGCCGATTGCGGTGATTGCCTTCATGTCTTTCCGTTCCTTCGGATGGGGCACCGCCGTCCGTGGCGGCGTGTTGCGTTTGCTTGCAGATAATCGGCTCGCATGGCGCGAGATTCAGTCTGCGGGGGCGGCCTCGCGGGGCGGGTCGACCACGGCGGCGAGGCGGCCGTGGCCGGCCCGGCGCGCGTTGGCGCGGGAGGGCCCCTCGACGGCGGCCACGATGGATGCCCGCCACGCGCGGACGAGGTCCGCCACCTCGGCGGCGGTCTCCGAGACCACGAACCGGGTGCCGTTCGCGAGCACGATCACGGTGTCGGGGTTCGCCTCGATGACCTGGATCAGGTCCGGGTTCACGTAGAGCTCGTGGTCGGGCTGGGTGATGCGATGGACGGCGATCACGCCGGGTCCTTTCGGGATCGGGGGCGGCGAAGGTGAAACCGATGGTGGGGCCGGCGCTCGGGCGCCGGCCCCACCTACGCCGGACTAGTGCTTCAGGTTGACGAGCTCCTGGAGCATCTCGTCGGCGGTGGAGATGACACGGCTGTTCGCCTGGAAGCCGCGCTCGGCCGTGATCATGTTGGTGAACTCCTGGGCGAGGTTCACGTTCGACATCTCGACCGCGCCCGGGGTGAGCGTGCCGAGGCCGTTCGTGCCGGCGATGTTCGCCGTCTCGGCGCCCGAGTTGTTCGAGGCGACCCAGTTGTTGCCGCCGACGCGGACGAGGCCGGCGTTGTTCGGGAACGTGGCCAGCGAGATCACGGCCACCTTGGTGACGGCGCCGGCGGAGTCGGTAACCGTCACGGTGCCGTTCTGGGCGATCGTGACGGACTGCGATCCGGCCGGGATCGTGATCTTGGTCTCGTTGGCCGCGCCGGTGAGCGGGTTGCCGCTCGTGTCGAACTTGAAGCCGACGACGTAGTCGCCGTCGTTCGTCACCAGGTCGCCGTTGGCGTCCGTGGTGAAGTTGCCCGCGCGGGTGTACATGTAGCTCGTGCCGGTGCCGCCAAGGCTGGTCGGGTCGGCGACGATGCGGAAGAACCCGTCGCCCTGGATGGCGACGTCGTACGGGTTGCCGGTGGTCTGCACGGCGCCGCCGGTCATGACGTTGTTGATGCTGCCGAGGCGAACGCCCAGGCCGATCTGCTCGGCGTCGGTGCCGCCGGACGTGGCGGTCGGGGCGCTCGCGCCCTTCTGGAGCTGGGAGAGCGCGTCCTCGAAGCTCGTGCGCTCGGACTTGAAGCCGATGGTGTTGACGTTGGCGATGTTGTTCGCGGTGACGTCGAGCATCGTCTGGTGGACGGCGAGGCCGCTGATGGCGGCGAACATTCCTCGCATCATGGTGATCGGTTTCCTCTCTGGCCGCCCGCTTCCCCGATGGGGTCCGGCTGGTTGGCCCGTCTGCTGGTTGCTGGTTAGTTGATGACCGCGCTGTCGATGTTGGTGAAGACGCGGTCGCGCATGTTGTCGGCGCCGACGGCCGTGATCACGGTGCGGTTCTGAACCGAGACCACGAAGGCCGTGGAGTCGACGAGGACGAGGGCGTCACGCGACCCCTTGGCCGCGGCCTTGCTGACGCCTTCGCTGAGTCGCGCCATGGTGGCCGCGTCGACGGGGATGCCCCGCTGCTG
>JBKPMQ010000384.1:0-4294 GCA_046732235.1 Actinomycetota bacterium | reverse complement strand
GTCCCATCCCGGCGGCGGCGATCCACCCGTCCGAGCTCTTCACCGCGTACCCCGAGCACGCGGACGCCGAGGAGATCGGCTCGCCGGTCGTGCTCGTCCGGCTCGAGCCCGACCAGCTGCATCTGCCTCGGGAGCGGGCCGGCTGGGCCGCGGACGGGATCGTCGCCTACTCCAAGATCTGCACCCACGCGGGCTGCGCCGTCGCCCTCTACCGGACGCCGCTCTTCCCGCCGGTCGACGAGCCGCCGGGCCTCGTCTGCCCCTGCCACTACTCCACGTTCGACCCGGAGACCGGCGGCACGGTCGTGTACGGCCCGGCGGGGCGGCCGCTGCCGCAGCTCCCGCTCATGATCGACCGGCGCGGCCACCTGCGCGCCGCGGGCAACTTCTCGGGCCCCGTGGGGCCGTCGTGGTGGGGCGTGCGCAACCGCAGGGTGTCGTCGTGATCGAGCGGACGACGCGAACCCTGGACGAGCGCTCCCACACCGCGCCGTTCGGGTTCAAGGCGCTGCGCTACCTGTTTCCCGACCACTGGTCGTTCCTGCTCGGCGAGATCGCGCTCTACTGCTTCATCGTGCTCGTCGCGACGGGCACCTACCTGGCGTTCTTCTTCGACCCGTCGACGGCCGAGATCGTGTACCACGGAAGCTATGCCCCGCTCGACGGCGCCCAGATGACGGAGGCCTACCGCTCGACCGTGCACCTGTCGCTCGACGTCAAGGCCGGCCTTCTCATCCGCCAGACGCACCACTGGGCGGCCGACGTGTTCGTGGCGGCGATCGCCCTGCACCTCATGCGGATCGTGTTCACCGGGGCGTTCCGGAAGCCGCGCGAGCTCACGTACTACATCGGCCTCTCGATCCTCGGGCTGGCGCTGCTCGAGGGCTACCTGGGCTACTCGCTCGTCGACGATCTGCTGTCCGGCATGGGGCTTGCGATCGGCTACGGCGTCGCGCTCTCGATCCCGTTCGTGGGCGCGAACCTGGCCGCGCTCATATGGGGCGGGCCGTTTCCGGGCGTGCCCGAGTTCTGGTCGCGCATGTACATCGCGCACGTGTTCCTGCTCCCGGTCCTCATCGGGACGCTGATCGCGCTCCACCTGTTCCTGGTCGCCTCGCTGCACCACACCCAGTTCAGGGGCGGGCGGAAGACCGAGAAGCGGCTTCTCGGCGTGCCCTCGTTCCCCGGTCAGGCGCCGCGCTCGCTCGGCCTCATGTTCGCCGTGTTCGCCGCGCTCTTCCTGCTCGGCGGTCTCGTCCAGATCAACCCGATCTGGATCTGGGGGCCGTATCACGTCGCCGACGGCACCAACGGCGCCCAGCCGGACTGGTACCTCGGCTGGCTGATCGGGGCGCTGCGCCTCATGCCGGGGTTCGACGTCACGATCGCCGGGCGCACCGTGGTGCCGAACCCGTTCTGGGGCGGCGTGCTCTTCCCGACGATCGTGTTCGGCACGCTCTTCCTGTGGCCCGCGCTCGAGCGGCGGTTCACCCGCGACCGCCATCCCCACAATCTGCTCGACCGGCCGCGCGACGCGCCCCGGCGCACCGGGCTCGCGACGGCGCTGCTCGCGTGGGTATTCATCATCTTCATGGCCGGCTCGGCGGATCGCGCGTACGTGCTCTTCGGATGGAGCTACCAGACCCAGATCGAGGTCTATCGCGTGCTGGTGTTCGTGCTCCCCGTCGCCGCGTACTGGCTCGCCCGCCGGATCTGCACGGAGCTCCTGCGCAACGAGCGCGTGGAGGCGAGCAGGCACGCCGCCGAGCTCGAGGCGGAACGGGCGGCGGGCGGTGGCTGACGCCGGCCCGCTCCTGCTGGACGGCCTGAACGCGGTCGTGCCCGCGGCCGTCTACCTCGCCCTGGTGCGGAGGGTGCGCCGGGGCGGCGGCGAGTGGCCCGCGGCGCGGACGGCCGCGTTCGTCGCGGCGTTCGTCGTCGCGGCGGTCGCCACCTCGAGCGTTGCGGACGATGCCGCACGGCGGTCGCTGGCGTGGCACATGACCGGCCAGATGGTCCTGCTCCTGCTCGTCCCGCCGGCGATCGTCGCCGGGCGTCCCTTCGAGCTCGCCGGCCGCGCCCTCGGCCGGCGGGTGTCGCTGATGACGCCGCCCGCCGTCGCGTGGATCGCGTTCGTCGGCATCCAGTGGCTCGTCCACATGCCGGCGGTCTTCGAGTTCGCGCTGCGCGAGCCGGCGGCCTACGGGCTCATGCACTGGCTGCTCGTCCTGGCCGGGATCGCGTTCTTCGCGGAGGCCGGCGCCGGGCGGCTGCACCCGCTCGCGCTCGCCCTCTACGTCGCTGCCGCGATGCCGACGACGGACGCCATCGGGCTCTGGCTGCTGCTCGACCCGCACGTCGTCTATCCCCACTATGCCGGCCCCGGGGCGCTCGGCGACCAGCAGGCCGCCGGCGCCATCATGTTCGGGGCCGGCAACGTGCTCCTGCTGGCCGCGGCCTGGATCGCCGGGCGCTACCTGTGGGACGGCGTCAGCCGGCCTTCGGCACCCGCCCGTGGCGGTACGTCACGGCGGGATACAGAAGATCGGCGCTCGCCAGCGGGAGCTGGCCCGTGAGCGGCTGACCGGGCGACTTCACCGGGTAGTAGTGGATGCGGCCGCCCTCGATCAGGACGCTCCAGCGCTGGGTGATCCACAGGTTCCCGTCGGCGCGGATCTCCCACTGGAAGCGGTCGAGCGGGCGCACTGCGGGGCCGGCGGTGCGCGCGCCCTGCGTGTCGAACTGGCTGCCGTGGCACGGGCACGAGAACCCGCCCGGGGTCGCCTGCGCGGGGCAGCCGACGTGCGTGCACCGGTTCGAGAAGACGACGAACTTCGCGTCCGGCGCGAGCCAGTCGTCGCTCGGCCGGCCCGTGTGATGGACGTACGCGAGCCCGCTCGAGACGAGCGGCTGCGCCGGGTCCTCCACGTAGGGGGCCGCGGTCGGCGCGAACTTCTGCTCGCCGGTGAACCGCTCGACCGGGCCGAGCGCGGCCGGCCGGAAGATCGCCTCCGTGCCCGCGGACGCGAGCGCATAGCCGGCCACCGGCACGGCGATCACGCCGCCGATGGCGGCCCCCGTTGCGACCGTCGCCGCGCCCAGGAGGCTGCGGCGCGTCGTGGTGCTCCGTGTGTTGTTCAACTCGATCATCCCTCTCACTGACGTTCAGGTGGTTTCGTGTCCGTGGGGGATACCGCGCCGATCGAGCGCCGGTTTTTCCGAACCGTCGGGGCCTTTCGTCAGTAGCTGAACACGGTGGCGCCGTCCCCCATCCACTCCAGGAGTGGGGTGGCGCCGCCGATCTCGGCGTGCTCGAGCAGGTCGTCCTCCGGAAGCTTGCGTGAGTTGAAGCAGTATGGGCAGACCAGCATGCGTCCTCCGGCCTCGGCGTACTGTGCCGCGAGCCGCTCGAGCGGCGGGCAGCCGTCGCACGCGACGCCCTGGGCGACGCCGGGAAGCGCGAGGCGCACCGCGTCCTTGGTCAGGAACATCGTCACCTGCTTCCCGCCGGACGCCGCCGCGCCCGCGATCAGGAACGCGACCGTGACCCGCTCCGGATCCTCGAGCCCCGTTGCGAGGTTCACGACAACCCTGGCGCTGCTTCCGTTCATGAGATCCTCCTCGTGGTTGGTCGGCTCATCGTCCCGGGGCCGGGCCCCGCGTATATGGGGTGAACGGCCCATCTTCCGCCACGCCGATCGTTAGTAGCGGTAGCGGTACGCATGGGCGAGCTCGTCCTCGCCGAGCGCGCCGTGCGTCTCGCACTCGCGCCGCCGCACCGCGGCAAAGGCGCGGTGGAGGACGTCGCCCAGCACGCGCCGGGCCAGCTCGCTGCGCTCGAAGCGCCCGGTCGCATCGGCGAGCGTCGTCGGCAGCCGCGTGATCCCGCGCCGCTCCAGCTCCTCCGGGGTGAGCGTCGACGGGTCGTCCTGGATCGCCTCCGGTGGCGTCAGCCCGCGCTCGACGCCGTCGGCGGCGGCGGCCGCGAGGAGCGCCATCACGAGGTACGGATTGGCGCCGCCGTCGCCGACCTTGACCTCGAAGTTGGCGGACCGCTCCCTGCTCGTCACCGTGCCGGGGATGAAGCGCACGGCCGCCTCGCGGTTCTCGACGCCCCAGCAGGCGTACGCGCCGGCCCAGTGGTGGGGCTGCAGTCGCAGGTAGGCGGCCGGGCTGGGCGCGAGGACCGCGAGCAGGCCCGGCAGCGCCTCGAGGACGCCCGCCAGCGCCGCCGCCCCGGCGTCGGTCATCCCGGCCGGCCCGTCGCCGCCCTGCATCAGGTTCCTGCCGTCGC
>JBKPMQ010000383.1:0-4029 GCA_046732235.1 Actinomycetota bacterium | reverse complement strand
TGGCCCGTTAGCCCTGCATGGGCTTCGTTCCGGAGCCCATAGGGCCGCAACACGACTGCTCGCAGTTCGATAGCGGGGAGCCTGTGTTAGACGACTGGCTCCGCGACCACGCCTTGCACGCACGGCAGATGAGGTCGGCGACCACCTTTGTGTGGCACCGCGGGGACAATGTCGTCATTGCGTACTACTCCTTGGCCGCCCACCTCATCGAGCGGGACGAGATCCCGCCGCGAATCGGGCGGGGCAGCCCCAGGCAGATCCCTTCGATCTTGATCGCGCGGCTGGTACTGGCGAGATCCATGCATCGCCAGGGTCATGGAGGCGCGTTGCTCGCCGATTGCCTTTTGCGAGCTGTGAACGCCAGCGAACGTGTGGCTGCACGATGCGCGGTCGTCGACGCGATTGATGAAGATGCTCGGCGGTTCTACGAACACTACGGTTTTCAGGCGATCCCGGACACGAATCGTCTACTCCAAAAGATGAGCGACATCGCCGCCGCCCTCGGTCGCTAGCCGGGGGTCCGCGCGGCGATCTGTTCGGTGCGTTTCGCGGCTCGCGCCGCGGGCGAGGTGGACGTCCCGCTCGCTCATCATGACTGTGCGACCCGCGGAGCACGTTCTCGCGCGGCTTCATCGACCGGATGGGGTGACAGACCAGTCGGCACATCCCCCGAACGACCGCGTGCGACAACCTTGACTCGCAAGAAGCGGGGGCGTAGGTTCGCCGCTTCCCGAAAGCCGGTAGGGATCAGGCATCGTCCGTCCCAACCCGGCGGGGAGGAGAGGATGGATTACCATCGGCCCGTTTCGCCGGACGAGTCGCGCCGGATGTCCCTCGTCACCGGCGTGATGTGGCTCATCACGTTCGCCACCTCGATCCCGGCGCTCTGGCTGTACCAGCCGGTTCTCGACCACCCCGTCGGCTACGTCGCCGGCGCGGGTCATGACAACCGCATCTTCCTCGCAGCGTTCCTGGAGCTGCTGCTGATCATCTCCAACCTCGCCACGGCGGTTATCCCATACCCGCTGCTCAAGCGCCAGCATGAAGGCTGCGCCCTCGGCTTCGTGACCGCGCGCATCCTGGAATGTACCGCCATTTTTGTCGGAATCCTCAGCGTGCTTGCCGTCGTGGGGCTGCGGACGGATCCCCCGGCTGGGAGTCAGCAGACGGTGGGTGCGATCGCATACACGCTCGCTGCGCTCAAGGATTGGACGTTCCTGCTGGGGCCGGGGTTCGTCGTTGGTGTCGGGAACGGACTGCTGTTCGGGTACCTGATGTACCGCTCAGGCCTCGTACCACCGCGTATGGCGCTCCTGGGACTCATCGGCGGGCCGCTTCTCATCGCCTCGGGGGTTGCCGTGATGTTCGGCGTCGACCAACCAAGCGGAACGTTGCAGGGCCTCGCCACCATCCCGGAGGCCTTGTGGGAACTGCTGGTCGGCCTCTATCTCACATTCAGGGGATTCAGGCCGGAATCGCCGATCCTTCGAGGGGAGACCCGCCCGGCCGTGGTCCCGGCCACGTAGAACAGCCGCATCTCCTCGATGAGGAGGGGTGCCGCCGGGGGGTGCGGAGAGGCGCGCCGGCGCCGCCACCTGTCACCGCGGGGTTTCGGATCTCGCGCTGCCGGGAACCGGTGACGCGGCCGCCGCGGATCTCACGCGCGCGGCGACCCACGAACGGAGGTGAGCTATGACCCCCGCGGTTCTTCCCGTCTTCGCGCTCGGCACGGGCGTCGGCATCGTCGGGCTGATCATCATCATCCTCATCGTGATCATCGTCCTGAGGATTCTCTAACCAGCCGGGCTGACCCCGATTTGGCGCGTCCGGCGATCTACGCGACGCGGCGGCGGCGCTCCTCGGCCATGATGAGCTGGTTGATGGCGGCGCGGTCGGCGCGCGAGGGGTCGCAGAACTCGAGGTCGAAGCCGTGCTCGTCGCGCCGGCCGACCCGCGCGCGGAGGCTGAGCGCGCGGCCGAACCAGTCCTCGGAGAACGCGATGGTGACCTCCTCGTCCCGAGCCGCCTCCCAAGGCGCGGTGACGCGGGCGCCGTCTGCGCAGATGTTGAGCGTCGAGGTCCGGTGCACCGACCTGTCGTTCCGCTCGAGCCGCGCCGGGATGGCGATGTCGATGCGCACGTTGCTCACCCGCTCCGCCATCTCGCGCTCCTTGAGGAAGCAGAACTTGACGAGGTCGCGCTCGGCCTGAGAGCCGAGCCGCTCGAAACACACGCCGGACAGCCACTCGCCCGAGGCCGTGCGCCAGCTGCGGACGACGCGGGCGCGGCTGCGAAGCTCGAGCGGCGGCGCGGTGGACGAGACGACCACCTCGATCGGGTGCCCGGTCGGCACGTATTCGCCGGCCGAGAGCAGCAGGCCGCCCGCCGAGAGGTCGACGGTCTCGCCGGAGAACTCGTCCCAGGTGGCGCCGTCCCGGTCCAGGCGGTGCACGACGACCGGCACGACGGCGTCGATGCGGAAGAAGGCGCGCTGGTTCTCGCTCATCACGGTAGTGATCGCCCCGAAGGGGCGTCCCGCAACCCCTCGTTCGGGGGACGTGGGCCGGGGTTACGCCGTCTCCAGCCCGGTGTTCACATCGGCCGGCGGGCGAGGAACTCGCGGTGGGCGGCCTCCTGGCCCAGCCGGCGCGCCTCGGAGAACAGGAAGCGCGTCCACGTCGCCTTGACTTCGAGCGTCAGCCCGGTGAACTCGACCCCCCAGCGGGTCGTCGTACGGGCCTCGTCGCCGTAGCCCAGGAAGCGGCGCACGACTGCCGACATCGCCGTCCCCGCGCCCGGAAACGTGATCGACATCCGCTTGTCGACCCACAGGTTGGACTTCACGACCGTCTCGAGCAGGACGCCGCCCATCGAGATGTTGCGGGCCCTGGCGTCGAACTCGGACACCGCTCCCGTGTCCTCGACGGCCGCCACACGGACGTTCCAGTCGCCCTCGACCCGGAAGTGCCGACGCCGGTCCGACCCCGGGAACCTGCTCCCGCCGCTCGTCATTCCTCGCCAGCTTACAGAATGGGCGCCTCGAGATGTCATTCTTCGCCGGGAGCGGGGACGAATTTGACGAATGGCGATCGTGTGATGCTTCAAGGCACCGGCAAGGCGTCAGGAGTAATGTGTGTGCTCGGTGCCGCGCGGGGCCAACGCGGGAGAGTGGGACATCGACAGCGCCTTCTACGTCCAGGTGCGCTATCCACACGGCGAGCGGTGGGAGACGGTCGCCGTGTCGGCGCACAAAGGCGTGGCGGCGAGCCTCGCGGGAGACATGTACCGCGACTTGCGCGACGACGCGGGCCGCTCGCCGGTGCAGGTGCGGATCGCGAGCGACGAGAAGCTGCGCAGGGCCGGAGGAGAGGCGGCCCTGCGCGAGGCGGCCGCCGACCTGTGGGGGCGGGCCCAGGCGACCGCTCGCAGCGACCCGTGATCGGCTAGGCTGGGCAACGGGTCACAGCGTGGCAGACAGGGAAACCGAGGAAGAACGCGTCCAGCGCATCGAGACGAGCGCGGAAGCGCTTGGCCTGCGATTCGTGTTCTATGCCAACACGGGCCACTTCATCCGCCGGGACGGCGGGAAGCCGTGGGGGTACGTCGTCTCGTCGCGCGACGTGACGGCGGCGCTGGACGACGCGGAGCGCCAGCTCGAGGCCGAGCGGCGGCGACGCGCGGCCGGGAAGCGCTAGACCCGGCGCAGGAGCTCGGCCTTCTTGCGGGCGAACTCCCGGTCGGTGAGGACGCCGGCCGCGTGCAGCTCGCCCAGCTCGCGCAGCGCGGAGAGCGCCGCAAGCGTGGAGGCCTCGGCCTCGTCCACGCCGGCGTCCGGCTCCCCGTCGGTCTCGGGCAGCACCCCGTCGTCCGGCTCCGCCCGCGGCCCGATCGGGGCAGGCGGGAGGTTCGACGGCTGCGGCTCGATCCGGCGCGGCGGGGCGACGGCCGGCACCGTCACGGCGGCAACGTCGAGCTCGGCCTCCTCCACGATCGCACCGCAGCGCAGGCATCGCTGGACGACCTGCGATC
>JBKPMQ010000382.1:0-6788 GCA_046732235.1 Actinomycetota bacterium | reverse complement strand
GCCCGAGCCGCACCGCACGGTGCTGAGCGAGCTCGGCGCGCAGGAGCAGTACGACCATCCCGACTACCAGGCCGCCGTCGACGTCTTCTACCACCGCCACCTGTGCCGGATGGATCCGTGGCCCGAAGCCCTCCTCCGCTCGAGCGAGCAGATGGAGGGCAACCAGGTCTACCTGACGATGAACGGGCCGACCGAGTTCGACGTCATCGGCCGCCTGCGCGAGTGGGACCGCACCGCCGACCTGGGCCGGATCGGGGTTCCGACGCTCGTGACCTGCGGCCGCTACGACGAGATCACGCCGTCGTGCTCCGAGACGATCACGCGCGGGATCCCCGGCGCACGCATGCACGTGTTCGAGCAGAGCGCCCACTGCGCCCACCTCGAGGAGCCGGACGACTACGCCCGGATCGTCGAGGCCTTCCTGAGCGAGTAGCAGCCGGGCACACACCCTCGGGCCGCCCACCCCGGGCCAATTGGCACTCATCGAATGCCAATTGCGAGTGGCCTGGGAGTGGCCAGGCGGCACCCACGGCACATATCGTGAGGACATGGCCCCCGAACCGACGACCGTGCCGGCCGGACCAGGCGCGCCCGCGCGCTGGTGGCTCGCCGTCGCCGGGGCCGCGGTCTGCGCGGTGCTCTATCTGGCGTCGACCGTCTCGGCCTACCTGCTGACCCGGATGGGCGATCGCACGGTCGCGGCGGCGGTGATCGCGATCGTGGTGAACGTCGCGCTGTGCGCCGGCGCGATCGCGCTGGCCGCGAGGATCGCCTACCCGCGAGGCGTATCCGCGGCGGTCGTCGGCAAGGCGCGCTCGAGCCGGGTCGGGATGGCGGTGCTCGCACAGGTCGCCTTCGTCATCATGGCGCTCCCGCTCCTGACCGAGCTGGGAGACGCCCTGGGCCTGCACGGCACCACGAACGTGCCGCTCCACCACCGTCACGCGGGCGTCGTCCTCCTCGTCACCTGGATCGCCGTGGTAGCCGCGCCCTGGATGGAGGAGCTCTCGGTGCGCGGGTTCCTGCTGTCCGGCCTCTGGCGGCGGTTCGGGTTCTGGCCCGCCGCGCTCGTCTCGTCGCTCGCCTGGGCCGGCCTGCATGGCGTGTCCGGCGTCCTCATCCCGTTCACGTTCGAGGGGCTCCTGCTGTGCTGGATCCGGCGCCGGACCGGGTCTGTGCGCACCGGCATCGCGCTGCACGCCACCCAGAACGTCGCGGCGTCTCTGTACTCGGGCGCCGGCGTCCTGGTCGTGCCGCCGCTCGCCGCCGTCATCGCGAGCCTCGTGCTCACCCGCGAGGGGTCGGCCACGGCCGCCCGCCGCCGGGTCGCGCATGCGGTTGACCGCGCCACCCGCCTCGCCGAGACGGCCGCCGAGCGGTTCACGAGCCGCGACCTCCGGCCGGCCGCCTGGATCCTCGTGGGCGGCGCGTTCGCCGTCGGCCTCGCCCTCGAAGCCGCACCGCTCGAGCTCGGGCTCGGCGGCTCCGGCCTCCTCACCGCGGGGAGGATCGTGATCGCCGCCTTCACGCTGCCGCCGCTGGCGTGGCTGCTCCTCGGCGCCGTCGGCGCATGGAGCGCTCCGGCGGCGACGTCGCTCGCCGGGGCGGCCGGGTGCGTCCTCGTCGGCGCTGCCCGCGTCGGCGTCCTCCTCGACAGCTCGGCCCTCGTCCCCCTCGTCGGCGTCGGGTACACGCTGATCGGCTTCGGGCTGCTCGGGCTCGCGACCGGCGGGCTCGACCCGCGCGCCCGCCTCGCCGCCGGCGCGGCCGGCCTGCTCCTGGTGGCGACCCTCACGCCGCTGCCGTACGTGATCACGACGTCACAGGCGATGCTCGACCAGTCGCTCCTGACCTCGTTCGCGGCCGGCGCGGCGCTCGTGATCGTCGGGCTCACGCTGCGGCGTCCTTCGCCGCCGGCGCCCGCGGTCTCCGGCCCGGCCGACCGCCGTCCGCAGGTCGCCGGGCTCACGGCGGGCTAGATGCCGACCCTCACCCGGCCTGCAGGTCGCGCCGGGCGAAGCGCTCGACAGGCGCCACGGCGGTGCCGCGGCGGCGTTCCGCCTGCGCGGTCACTGCACCCGCGTCCGGCGCGCGGCGCCGGCGACGGTCTCCGCGAACCCCGAGCGCCAGCTCGGACGGGCCGGCTCCCAGCCCAGCTCCCGTCGCGCCTTCGCGTTGGAGGATCCGCGCGACTCGGTCATCATCGCGACGCCGACCTCGCCGACCGCGAGCCGCCCGAGCCAGACCGGGACGTGCCGGGGCGGCTTTGCGCCGACAACGGCGGCGAGGTGCGGCAGCCACTGCGAGACCGGCGCCGGGTCGTCGTCGACGACGTTGTACACGCCCGGGTCGCCGTGATCGAGCGCGGCCACCGTTGCCGCCGCGGCGTCGGCGACGTGGATGAACGACCACACGCCCGCGCCGTCGCCGACGATCGGGAACTTGCGCCGCCGGATCGCGGTCACGTACTCCTCCGCCATGGAGGTGCCCGGGCCGTACAGGGCCCCGTAGCGGAGCGCGAGGCCGTCCAGCCCTTCGGCGAGAGGCACGGTCCCCTCGACGTGGCGGATGGCCGCGATCGACTCCCGCATCGCCCTGGGCGGGTCGGGGTCGAGCCGATCCTCCTCGGTCTTCACGGGGCCGCCCTCGCGGGCGTTCGGCCAGCCGCTGTAGCTCTGCGCCAGGAACCGCGTCGCCCCCGCTGCCCGGGCCGCCTCCAGCAGGATGTCCAGCCCGCGGGTGCGAAGGACGTTCGTCTCCGCGAACGAGCGGTCGAAGCGACGGACGTTCACGGGGCCCCGAAGCGCCGTCAGCTCGTGGATCACCGCGTCGGGCTCGGCCCGCATCACGGCCGTCATCACCTGGGCGCGGTCGAGCGGATCCATCACCGCCGCCGCCGCGCCGGCCTCCTGAAGCCAGCTCGCCTTCGCGCTCGACCTGGTGCTGCCGACCACATCGTGGCCGGCCTCTACGAGCTGTGGCACGAGCTGGCGTCCGATCACGCCGGTCGCCCCTGCTACGAACACACGCATCTCGAATCCTCCATCTCGGAGTTTGGGCTTCATCACCCTCATGACGAGACGGAGGGCCGGGATGTGACATCCCGGCGCAGGGTCAGTTCGACTACGCGGCGGTCATGCGCCCAACCGCGAGCTCCTCGCCGCGGTAGAACCGCTCGGCAACGGGCCGGGTGGTCGCGATCACCGTGGCGGCCTCCGCGGGTGCGAGGCGCCTGCGCCAGGCCCAGGCGTTCGCCTTGCTGTCCATCGGCTGGTAGGCCGTGCGGCCCAAACCGACGCGCCCCCACGGGTTGTTGCGGGCCGCGGGGCCGGCCATGCTGCCCTCGCGCACCGTCTTCTGGGCCCGGGCCGTGTACGGCAGGTCGAGGCGCTCGTAGAGCTCGCGGAACCCGTTCTCGGGATCCATCGCCAGATCCTCGTACCGGACGAGGATGAACTCCGGATGACGGTCGAGCTGCTGTGCGATCGACGAATGGATCAGGAGCCAGAGCAGGGCGCCGTGGGAGATCGGGTCGAGCGGCTCGTGAGCGGCGCGCACGATGTCGTCGATGTACTCGCGCAGGTAGCGGCCGATCAGCTCGGGCTGCGCCGCGATATCGGGCAGGTTGTCGGCCCAGCCGGCGCCGATCCGCTTCAGGCTCGACACGATGCCGGCCGGGTGGCGGACGAGCATGACGACACGGCAGTCAAGGCGCTCGGCCAGCCACTCCGCGGCGAAGACCATGTACGGATCGTCGATCAGGGTGCGCATGCCGCGGGCGCGGCCGTAGGTAAACGCCGTCAGGTACTTGGCGGCCTTGGCCAGGTCGTAGACGCCGTGGTTCGTGCGCAGCTCGGCGACCAGGTCATACCGCAGGTCGCACATGTTGCGGAAGCCGTCCAGATGGGCGGCCTCGTTGTGCGGGCCGACGTGCTGGTACGCGAGCGGCGGCGGCACATGCAGGATGCCGGGGGTGAGCCCTGGCGGGTGGCGGCGGTTGAACGGCTCGTTCACGTGGACGACGCCGCCTCCGCCCTCGATCATCTTCGCGACCCAGCTGCCGCCGGAGCGGTGCATGCCGGTGAGCAGGATCGGCGTCCTCATGCGCCTGCCCGCGCCCGGCAGGGGTGAACCTGGCTCATCTCGCCTCCATCGGCCCGGATTTCGCATGGGGGTGGTGAAGATCCGGGGAACTCGAATTGAAACACGCGCCGATGCCAACGGTCAATCCCCCGGCGGGAGGAGATCCTTTCCCCCGCCGAATGTCTGGGGTAATGTGTCGGGCATCGGCGCAGGTTAGGGGTTTGGGAGGCACCGTGGGTGTAAGTCCCGTTCGGTTTGCGATCGCCGTCTCAGGAGGGCTCGTCTGCCTGATGGTCGGGGTGGCCCTCGGTGTCAGCGCAGGCGGCATCCAGCCGACCCACGTCCTGTCCGTGGAGAGAGTGACGACGACCGCCCGCGCCGCGCTGGATGCGGCCGCCCGGACCGTCACCGTCGACGGAGGAGCGGACGCCGGGCGCCCCGCCCAGGGGTCCGCCCACCGGGCGCACGCGGTCGCCCTCTCGGTCACCGAGGCGGTCGCGAAATCGGTTGCCGATCCCGTCACCGTGACGGGGGCGCAGCCCGTCTCGGCGCCCGGGTCCGCCGGGCCGCCGTCGCCTCCCAGCACCGGAGCCAAGCCGAAGCCGGCCAAGCCGACGTCGGGCAATCCGGCGCCGGACCCACCCAAGCCCGACAAGCCCGAACCCGACAAGCCGAAGCCGGACAAGCCCAAGCCGGAGAAGCCCAAGCCGGGGAAGCCCAAGCCGGACAAGCCGAAGCCGGACAAGCCGAAGCCGGAGAAGCCCAAGCCGGACAAGCCGAAGCCGGAGAAACCCAAGCCGGACAAGCCGAAGCCGGAGAAACCCAAGCCGGACAAGCCCAAGCCTCCCCCCGATCACGGGCATGGTTCCGATGACGGACACGGTCACGGCGACGGGGACGGGCATGGGCCCGGCGACGGCGGGGAAGGCCCGTGAGCGTGGGCTGGATCTACGCGGTCGTCGCGAGCCTGCATCTGCCCGGGATCGCGATCCTCGTCCTGCTGCTGCGCGATCTGGCCCGGTCGGATCCACCCGACGCGCCCGACACGGGGCCGCCCGGCGGCGGACCGCCGCCGGATTGGCGCTGGCGGCGCCGTCCGCGGCCGGGCGACGGGCGCAGGACGGCGCGGAAGCGCTCCGGCATCCCGGCCTGAAGTCCCGTCAGACCGTGCAGTAGTGTTGCCCGCGTGAGCGACCCCGCGGCAGGCCGTAGGGCCATCCGGGGCCGCGTCGTCACGATGGACGCCGCGGGCACCGTGATCGCGGATGCGGTCGTCTACGTCTCGGGCGCCGAGATCGCGGCCGTTCTCCCCTCCGGCGAGTCGCCGCCCTCCGGCTTCGAGCAGGTCGCGGTGCTGCGGACGGCGGGCACGATCTACCCCGGTCTGATCGAGCTTCACAACCACCTCAGCTACAACTGCCTCCAGCTCTGGCAGGTGCCGCGTCCCTTCACGAACCGCGGCCAGTGGTCCGGCACCGCGGATTACCGCCGCCTGATCAGCGGCCCGATGCAGGTGCTGGGCAAGACGCCGAGGCTCGTCCCGGCGCTCGTCCGGTTCGCCGAGGGGAAGTGCCTGGTCGCCGGCGTGACGACGAGCCAGGGCATCGCGCTCTACTCGAACGCCGGGATCGAACGCTTCTACCGCGGCGTCGTGCGCACGGTCGAGGAGCCGGACGATCCGGCGCTGCCGCCCGCCAACAGCCGGATCTCCGACGTCGCCGCCGCCGACGCGAAGGCCTTCGCCGCCGAGCTCGCCCGCGACCACCGCCTGCTCCTGCACCTGGCCGAGGGCGTCGACGACACCGCCCGGCGCCACTTCCAGGCGCTGCAGCTGGCGGACGGGAGCTGGGCGATCTCCGACCATCTGATCGGGATCCACAGCGTGGCGCTCCAGCCGGCCGACATCGCCGTCTTTGCCGCGCACGGGGCCGCGATGGTGTGGTCACCCCTGTCGAACCTGCTGCTCTACGGAGGGACCGCAGACGTGGCGGCGATGAAGGCGGCCGGGGTCATGATCGGCCTCGGCTCCGACTGGTCGCCGTCGGGAAGCAAGAACCTGCTCGGTGAGCTCAAGGTCGCGCAGCTCGTCAGCGCGCACGCCGCGGGCGGCCGGATCTTCACCGACCGCGAGCTGGTGGCGATGGCGACGTCGACGCCCGCGCGCATGCTCGGCTGGGACGACGCGATCGGGTCGATCGAGGCCGGGAAGCGGGCCGACCTGATCGCCGTCGCCGGCACGGCCGCCGACCCGTACGCCGGACTGATCGGAGCCTCGGAGCGCGATCTCGTGCTCGTCATGATCGCCGGCGTCGCCGCCTGCGGCCAGCCGCACCTCGTGGAGCCCTTCACGAGCACTCCCGAGACCGTCCGCATCGGCGGGCGCACGCGGATGCTGAACTTCGCCCTCGCCGGCGCCGACCCGGACGTCGCCCTCGTTGGTCTCGCCGAGGCGCGAGCGACCCTGTCCGACGCGCTCGCGAACCTGCCAGAGCTCGCGCGGGCGCTCGAGCCGGCGGTCGTCGCGGCCGTCCCGGGGCTGGTCGCCGCGGAGCGGCCGTCGGAGGGGCCGACGCTCGTCCTCGACGAGATCGAGCACACGGACCACGCGTTGCGGACCCATCCGGCAGGCGGGATCTCGGTGCTCCCCAGCGACCGGATGCTGGCGGCGCAGTCGCCGCTCTCGAGCGTCCTCGGGCCCCTCACGC
>JBKPMQ010000381.1:0-9179 GCA_046732235.1 Actinomycetota bacterium | reverse complement strand
GGTCAGCACCGGCCGCCCGTCGCGGTCGGGCACGTCGCCCGGGCCGATCACCGCGCGGACGCCCGGGAGCGCCTCGGCGGCGGCCCGGTCGAGCGAGACGACGCGGGCGTTCGCGTGCGGGCTGCGCAGCACGGCCGCGTGCACCATCCCGGCGAGGTCGATGTCGGAGATGAAGCGGGCGCCGCCGGACACGCGGGCGGCGGCGGACACCCGCGCGTGGGGACGGCCGACGACGGCGAGCTCCTCGCCCTCCCCGTACTCGGGCGTCGCGTCCTCCTCGACGAGCGTCCAGCGGTCCTCGTAGCGGCCCTCCATCTCGACCTGCGTCTTCACCAGCCGGGCCATCTAGCGCGTCGCCTCCGCTGTCCGGGCGATGGCCCGCTCGATCGCCGGATAGGCGCCGCAGCGGCACAGGTTGCCGCTCATCCCGGACCGGATGTCGGCCGCGCTCGGGCGCGGGTTCGCGCGCAGGAGCGCGACGGCCGAGAGCAGCTGGCCCGGCGTGCAGAACCCGCACTGGAACGCGTCCTCGGCCGTGAACGCCGCCTGCAGCCGCCCGAGCAGCTCGTCGTCGCCCTCGACCGTGCGCACGTCCGCGCCGTCGCAGGCGACGGCCAGGGTCAGGCAGGAGAGCACCGCGCGCCCGTCGACGAGCACGGTGCAGCTTCCGCACGTGCCCTCGCCGCACGCGACCTTCGTGCCGGTCAGAGCGGCATCGGTGCGGATGACGTCGGCGAGAGGGCGGTGCGGCTCCACGTCCAGCTGATGACGCTGGTCGTTGATGGTCAGCCGCAGTTGCATCTCAGGCTACGGTACCAATTTTGTCTCTGCCCTCGACATCCACCGCGCGGCGGGCGCCGCTCGAGATGGCCTTCGTCCCGCGTGGGGTCGAGGAGCCGGTGCTCGGGCTTTACTCGTTCTCGCCGCTGACGCCGGGGGGATGGGTCGATCTGCTTGACGACCTGGGGTTGCCGCCCACGCTTCGGCGCCTGAACCAGACCGTCGTGATCGGCGGGCGGCGGCGGTCGGTGGAGATGCGCTGCCTGGCGTCGCTGCCCGGCCTGGCGTACCTGCTCACCGACCGGAACGGGGCGTCGAGCGCGTCGGTGCGGGCGTGGCGGCTGGCCGCGCGGGTCGTGGAGGCGGCCGTGCTCGGCGGCGGCACGGTTCCCGACCTGGGCCGATTCGCGGCCGCCTTCCCCGAGGCGGGCTACGCCGTCGTCGACGACCACGAGGGCGAGGAGCCGGCGCCGCTCGCACCGGAGGACGCGGTGGCGGGGTTCGTGGACTCGAGCATTCACGCGCTGGCGGCCGCCGTCCGCGAGCCGAAGATCCTGCGCACGGGCGAGATCCAGGTGTCCGGAGTCGACCTCGGGGTGCTGCAGCCGTTGCTGCGCGCCGTCGCCCCCGACCTGGGGATGGCGGCGCCGGTCGTGCGGCTGCGGGATTCCCTCGCGCCCCTGCAGCTGCGGCTCGAGCTTCCCGACGACGCCGCCGGGGGCTGGCCGCTCACCGTGACGCCGGACGACCCCGGGCTGCTGCGCCGGGCCGCGCACGTGTTCGCGCCTCTGAGCCGGGCCGCGGACGGCGTGGTCATGCTGACCGAGGAGGCGGTCGTGGAGCTGCGCCTCGCAACCTCTGCACTCGAGTTCGCCGGCGCCCGGGTGGAGCTTCCGGCCGAGGTCTCCGAGGAGCGCGACCTCGACTTCGACGACGCCCGGCTCGAGCTGGCGGGCGGGCCGCTCCGGCTCGACGGCGTCGTCCGGTACGACCTCAGGGCGTCGCTGGGCGGCCACGAGGTGACCGTCGAGGAGCTGCGCGCCCTGGCCGCCGCGACCCAGCCGCTCGTGCGCCTGGGGGGCGAGTGGCGGGCGCTCAACCCCAAGGCGCTCGCGCGCGCCCGGGCGCTGGCGGCGTCGGCCCTCCACAGCCCCGGGATGCCGGCGATGACCGCGCTCGGTGCGGCGCTCGCCGGCTCGACCGACGTGCGCGGGGTCGTGATGGGCGTGGTGGAGTCCGAGGGCGATCTGGCCGGCCTGGCGGCGCGCCTCCGCGATCCGGCCCTGCGCCGGCCGATGGAGCCGCCGCCGGAGTTCGAGGGGCTCCTGCGGCCGTACCAGAAGGCCGGGCTGGGCTGGCTCGTGCGGATGCGCGAGCTGGGCCTCGGGACCCTGCTCGCCGACGACATGGGCCTCGGCAAGACCGTGCAGCTGATCGCCTACCTGCTCGACCGGGGCGACGACGACGAGCGGCCGGCGCTGATCGTCTGCCCGACGTCCGTGCTCGGCAACTGGCAGCGCGAGCTGCACCGGTTCGCACCCGGCCTGCGGACGCTCATTCACCACGGCCCCGACCGCACGCCGAAGGCCGCCGACCTCGACGGCTGGGACGTCGTGCTCACCTCCTACGCGCTCCTGCCGCGCGACCGGCGGCTGCTGACGTCGCGCGAGTGGCGGATGTTCGCGCTCGACGAAGCCCAGGCGGTCAAGAATCCGCTCACCCGGGCCGCGCAGACGGCGCGGGCGGTCACGGCCGGCCACCGCGTCGCCCTCACCGGCACGCCGGTCGAGAACCGCCTGGACGACCTCTGGTCGATCATGCACATCCTGAACCCGGGCCTGCTGGGCACGCGCACCGGGTTCCGGCGCCTGTTCGCGAACGCGATCGAACGCCGCGGCGACGGCCGGGCCGAGGACGCCCTGCGGCGGATGACTGGCCCGTTCCTGCTCCGGCGGCGCAAGACCGACCCGGCGGTGCTGCCGGACCTGCCTCCGCGGCAGGATTCGACCGAGTTCTGCACGCTCACCGTCGAGCAGGCGGCCCTCTACCAGGCCACGATCGACGCGATGCTCGGCCGCGTGCGCGGCCTCTCAGGGATCGAGCGGCGCGGCAACGTCCTCGCACTGATCACGCGGCTGAAGCAGGTGTGCAACCACCCGGTGCACGCGCTCGGCCGCCAGGGAGCCCTCGCCGGGCGGTCGGGAAAGCTCGACCGGATCACGGAGATGCTGGCCGAGGTGGTGGACGAGGGCGACAGCGCCCTCGTGTTCACCCAGTACGCCGTCATGGGGAGGCTGCTCGCCGAGCATCTCGGCAAGGAGCTCACGGGCGGCCTGCTCTACTTGGACGGCTCGACGCCGCGGCCGGCCCGCGAGCGGATCGTCGGGGCCTTTCAGGCGCCGGACGGCGACCCGCGCGTGCTCGTGATGTCCCTGCGCGCCGGCGGGCTCGGGCTCAACCTGACGAACGCGAGCCACGTCTTCCACTTCGACCGCTGGTGGAACCCGGCGGTGGAGGACCAGGCATCCGATCGCGCCCACCGCATCGGCCAGACCCGGGTCGTGCAGGTGCACCGGCTGGTCTGCGCGGGCACGATCGAGGAGCGGATCGACCAGCTGATCGCGGGCAAGCGCGACCTGGCGACCAGGATCGTCGACCGCGGCGTCGAGACGGTGCTCTCCGACCTGGACGACGACGAGCTGGCTGCCCTCGTCGCCCTGGGCGAGTAGCCAACCGGCTGGAAGCCCTCCCATTCGGGTGATGGAACGAGCCCGCTGCGGCGGCCATCCCCGCCCGATACGCTTCCGGCCGATGATGGACGCGGTCGAGCTCCTGCAGCGTCTGGTCGAGCTCGAGAGCCCGACCGGCGACCGCGAGCGGATCGGCCACATCGGCCGTTTCATCGCCGCCGAGCTCGAGGCGCTCGGCGCGCGCATCGAGCCGCGCGACCCGCATCTCGTCGCCCGACTCGGCCCCGACGACGGCCCGCCGCTTGTGCTCATCGCGCACATGGACACGGTGTGGCCGGCCGGCACGCTGCCGAAGATGCCGTTTCACGTCAAGGACGGCTATGCCTGGGGGCCGGGCGCGCTCGACATGAAGGCCGGGATCGTGACCGGCCTCGAGGCGCTGCGGCGGCTGGGCGAGCCGGCCCGGCCCGTACACGTCCTGGTCACCGCCGACGAGGAGATCGGCAGCCCGACCGGCCGGCCGGTCGTCGAGGAGCTCGCCGCCGGCGCCCGCGCGGCGCTCGTGCTGGAGCCGCCGGTGAAGGACGGGACGATCACGACCACGCGCTCGGGCCTCGCCCGCTACCAGCTGCACATCCGGGGCCGCGCCGCCCACGCCGGCAACGGCTCCCGGGCGGGCGTCTCGGCGGTCGACGAGCTCGCCCACCAGGTCATCGCCGTCCACCGCATGGCCGACCCGGCGGCGGGCATCCGCACGAACGTCGGCCAGGTCGGCGGCGGCACCGGCGACAACGTCGTCGCAGGCGAGGCCTGGGCGCGGATCGACGCCCGCGCCTGGACCGCCGACGACCAGCGCACGCTCGAGCAGTCGATCCGCGGCCTGCGCCCGCACCTCGACGGGGCGACCGTCGAGGTCACTGGCGGTGTCACGCGGCCCCCGATGGTGCAGACCGCCGACGCGGCCGAGCTCGTGCGATCGGCGATCGCGATCGCGCGCGATTCGGGTGTCGACCTGGCCGAGAACGCCTCGCCGGGCGGCTCGGACGGCAACTTCGCCGCGGCGGTGGGCACGCCGGTGATCGACGGCCTGGGTCCGACCGGCTCGGGGGCGCACGCCGTCGACGAGCGCGTCTCGCTGGAGTCGCTGGGGGAGCGGATCTCGCTCCTTTCTGCGCTCCTCGTTGGCCTGTAACGGAAGGCCAACAGCGGTGTCGCGGCCGGCGTTCGGGGTCTGACCCCGATGTGGTTGGGGACCGTCCCCGGGTCTAGACCGCTTTTACGGCGGCCACGAGGCCCGTGACAGACGCCTTGGCGTCGCCGAACAGCATCGACGTCTTGGGATCGAAGAACAGCTCATTCTCGATGCCGGCAAAGCCGGTGTTCATGCTCCGCTTGAGCACGACGACCGCCGCCGACTCGTGCACCTTCAGGATCGGCATGCCGTAGATCGGGCTCCCCGGCGTGTTCTGCGCCGCCGGGTTCACGACATCGTTCGCGCCGATCACGAGCGAGACGTCGGTGCGCGGGAACTCCGGGTTGATGTCGTCCATCTCGAACAGCTGCGGATAGGGCACGTCGGCCTCGGCCAGCAGCACGTTCATGTGCCCCGGCATGCGGCCGGCGACGGGATGGATCGCGTAGCGGACGTCGACGCCCCGGCGCTCGAGCTGATCGGCCAGCTCGCGCACGTTGTGCTGGGCCTGGGCGACCGCGAGCCCGTAGCCCGGCACGATCACGACCCGGCGGGCGTACGCCAGCATGACCGCGACGTCCTCGGCCGTGGTCGCGCGCACCTGGCCGTCGGCCGCTCCCGCGCCGACGGCGGCGGCGCCCCCGCCGCCGGTGCCGAAGGCGCCGAAGACCACGTTCGTGATCGTGCGGTTCATCGCCCGGCCCATCATCTGCGTCAGCAGCGTGCCCGAGGCGCCGACGAGCGTGCCCGAGATGATCAGCACGTTGTTGGACAGCACGAAACCGGTGGAGGCCGTGGCCAGGCCCGTGAACGCGTTCAGCAGCGAGATCACGACCGGCATGTCGGCGCCGCCGATCGCCATCACCATCTGAATCCCGAGCACAAGCGCGATGACCATCGTCACCGCGAGCAGCGCCTGGCTCTCGTGGCCCGCCCCGAGGATCACGCTGAAGGCCGCCACCACGGCCGCCAGCGCCCCTGTCACGATCCGCTGGCCGGGGACGACCATCGGCGCGCCCGAGATCACCTCTTGAAGCTTGCCGAAGGCGATCATCGACCCGGAGAAGCTGATCGATCCGACGACGGCCGAGAACAGGATCGAGGCGATGATCTTGACCTCGACGTGGCCGGGGAGGCCGACCGTGTCGTGGTAGTCGGCCAGCGCCACGAGCGCCGCCGCGCCGCCGCCGAAGCCGTTGAAGAGCGCCACCATCTGCGGCATCGCGGTCATCTTGACCTTGCGGGCCCCGATCGCCCCGGCGACGCCGCCGACCACCGCCCCGAGGACGATCCAGCCGTACGAGAGCACCCGGTCGTCGAACAGCGTGGCGACGATCGCGATCGCCATGCCGACGGCCGCGAGCTGGTTGCCGGAGCGGGCCGTCGCGGGGGACGAGAGCCGCCGGAGGCCGATGATGAAGAGGATCGCGCAGACGAGGTAGGCCGCGCCGATCGCGTCGACCTGGCTCAACCGGTGTCTCCGCCCTTCTCGGTCGCGCCCGCCTCTGGGCGCTTGCGGAACATGTCCAGCATGCGGTCGGTGACCAGGAAGCCGCCGACGACGTTGGACGCGCCGAACGCGACCGCGATCGTGCCGACGACGGTGGTCAGGGTGCCGTGGTGCGACCCGGCCACGAGGATCGCGCCCACGATCACGACGCCGTGGATGGCGTTCGTGCCGCTCATGAGCGGGGTGTGCAGCATCGTCGGCACCTTCGAGATCACCTCGAAGCCGATGAACGCCGCCAGGACGAACACGGTCAGCTCGATCAGGAGGGACTCGTTCACGCCGCCTCCGTCTGCAGCAGCCGCGTCGTCACGCGGCCGTCGTGCGTGATGACGGCGTCCGCGTTGATCTCGTCGTCGAGATCGATCACGAGCTCGCCGTCGTGGACGAGGTGGTCGAGCACCGCGCCGATGTTGCGCGCGTACATCTGGCTCGCGTGCAGCGGCATCCCGGCGGGCAGGTTGAGCACGCCGATGATGGTCACGTCCTCGCGCACGACCGTCTCGCCGCGCTCGGTCAGCTCACAGTTGCCGCCCGTCTCGGCGGCCAGATCGACGATCACGGAGCCGGGTCGCATCGCCTTCACGGCTGACGCGGGGATCAGTCGCGGCGCCGGCCGGCCGGGCACGAGGGCCGTCGTGATGACGACGTCCGAGTCGGCGATGTGGCGCTCGAGCTCGTGCTGCTGCTGGGCCTGCTGCTCGTCGGTGAGCGCCGTGGCGTAGCCGCGGGAGTCCTGCGCGCCTGTCACGGCGAGCTCGATCTCGACGAACGAGGCCCCCAGGCTCTCGACCTGCTCCTTCACAACCGGCCGGGTGTCGAACGCGGAGACGACCGCGCCCAGGCGGCGGGCCGTGGCGATCGCCTGGAGCCCGGCCACGCCGGCCCCCAGCACGAGCACCTTCGCCGGCGCGACCGTGCCGGCGGCCGTCATCAGCATGGGGAAGAACTTCGGCAGCGTCTCGGCGGCCAGGATCACCGACCGGTAGCCGGAGACGGTGGCCTGCGACGAGAGCGCGTCCATGCGCTGGGCGCGGGTCGCGCGCGGGATCGACTCCATCCCGAACGCCGTGATCCGGCGGTCGCAGAGCGCCTGCACCAGGTCGGGGCTCGTGCGCGGCCACAACCAGCCGATGAGCACGCAGCCCTCCCGCAGCGCCGGCACCTCGTCCGGCTGCACGCGCCCGACCCGCAAGACGATGTCGGCCTGCTCGTGGAGCTGGGCCACGGAATCGACGATGGTGGCGCCGGCCTCGCGGAACGCGGCGTCGGGCAGTGCGGCGGGATCGCCCGCGCCCGACTCGACCAGCACCTCGATCCCGAGCGGCTGCAGCCGTCCGACCGCGTCCGGCGTGAGCGCCACCCGGCGCTCGCCGGGCTCGTGCTCTCGCGGAACGGCCACGTACATTGCGGCAGATCGTACCGACCCCGGTCCCGGTTCGCCGGGGGAACCGTGGCAAAACCGTCTCGTTCACGCTACAATGATTAGCGATGTTAACGATTCCTGATTCGCTCGAGCTGGCAAACGGGCTCCGGCCCCTGCTCCTCCAGCTCAACCGCCATCTCCGCCGCGAGCTCGCCGGGCTCGGCATCACCGCCGGCCAGGCGGCCCTCCTGCACGTCATCCGCTCCAACCCCGGCATCGGGGTGCGGGCGCTGGCCGAGCACGAGGGCGTCTCGGCGCCCGCCATGTCCGGCTACATCGACCGGCTCGAGAACGCCGGGCTCGTCGCCCGCGTGCGCTCCGATGCCGACCGCCGCCGTGTCGGCCTTCGGGTCACCGGCGACGGCGTGCGCGTGCTCCGGTCGGCCCGCTCCCGCCGCACCGCATGGCTCGCCCAGCGGCTCCGCCGGCTCACCGACGCCGAGCGCGCAGCCATCCACGCGGCGCTCGAGCCGCTCGGGCTGCTCCTGGCCGAGGAGCCCGTGTGACGGACGCGCTCCTGCGCGCCCACACGCGCACCTTCGCCAGCCTTCGCAAGCACCGCAACTACCGGCTCTTCTTCGGCGGCCAGGTCGTGTCCGTCAGCGGCACGTGGATGCAGAACATCGCCACCGCCTGGCTGGTGCTCGAGCTCACCCACTCGCCGGTGGCCGTCGGAATCCTGGCGGCCTTCCAGTTCCTGCCCTACACCGTGTTCGGGTTGTTCGCGGGCGTGCTGGTCGACCGCATCGACGTCCGCCGCACCGTCATCGCGACCCAGATTTTCTCGATGGGCTTCGCGTTCGCGCTCGCCGCGCTCACCCTCGGCGGCGTCGTCACGGCGTGGGAGGTCTACCTCCTGACCGGCCTGCGCGGCACGGTGCTCGTGCTCGATGCGCCCGCGCGGCAGGCGCTCACCTACCAGATGGTGGGCCGCGACGAGCTCCCGAACGCCGTCGCGCTCAACTCGAGCCTCTTCAACGCCGCCCGCGTCGTCGGCCCCGCCGTCGGCGGGCTGATCGTCGCCGCCGCCGGCCCGGGCGCCTGCTTCCTCATCAACGGCCTCAGCTTCGTGGCCGTCCTCTACGGGCTCCTGCGGATGCGGGTCGACGAGCTGTTCCCGGTCGACACGAGCCGGCGCCCGACGAGCGTGCTGGGCGGGACGGCCGACGCCCTGGCGTACGTGCGCCGCACGCCGATCGCCATGACGGCGCTCGTGGCCGTGCTGCTCCTGAGCACGTTCTCCTTCAACTTCAACGTCCTCCTGCCCGTGCTGGCGAAGACGACCCTCGACTCCGGCCCGAACGTGCTCGGCGCGATCACCGCGGCGTTCGGCGGCGGCGCGCTCCTGGGCGCGCTGATCTCGGCGTCGCTCGGCCGGGCGAGCATCCGCTGCCTGGTGGCCGCGATGGCGGGCTTCGGCGTCGCCCAGCTCCTGCTCGCGCCCGAGAGCTCGCTGACGGCGGCGTGCGTGCTCCTGTTCGCGACCGGGCTCAGCTTCACGCTGTGGACGTCGAGCGCCAACTCGACCCTCCAGCTCGGCGCTCCCGACCATCTCCGCGGCCGCGTCGCGGGCCTGTACTACTT
>JBKPMQ010000380.1:0-2927 GCA_046732235.1 Actinomycetota bacterium | reverse complement strand
GTCTTCGTCCGCGACCTGTCTCTGCACACGACCTTCGTCGGCAGCGTCGCGTCTGACGGCACACAGGGCAACGACGGCTCCGTGCCGGCGGCCCTGAGCCCGGACGGCCGGTTCCTGCTCTTTTCGTCCTGGGCCGGCAACCTGGTGTCGAACGACCGGAGCCCGGGCCCGGACGTGTTCCTGCGCGAGCGGAACCTGCCGTGAGAGGCCGCATTCACCTCTACACTGACCGGCCGTGTCGTCCCGCCCCGTCTGCGTCCGCATGCCGCCGAGCCCGACCGGGCTCTTCCACGTCGGCACGGTGCGGACGATGCTCTTCAACTGGCTCTTCGCCCGCGGTCGCGGCGGCAGGGTCGTGCTGCGGTTCGAGGACACCGACGTCGTGCGCTCGACCGAGGCCGCGGTCGAGCACGCCGAGGCGGTGCTGCGCTGGCTCGGGATCGACTGGGACGATGGACCCTACCGCCAGACGCAGCGCTACGCGCTCTACCAGGCGGCCGCCGAGGACCTGATCGCGAGCGGCGCGGCCTACCGCTGCTACTGCACCGAGGAGGAGCTGGCCGAGGAGCGCGCCCGGCGCCAGGCCGACGGACGCCCCCTGATCTACAGCGGCCGCTGCCGCCACCGGCCGGCCTCCGAGCTCGAGGCGCTCGCGGCCGAGGGGCGGCCGGCGGTGGTGCGCCTCGCGCTGCCCGAGACCGGCACCACGGTGATCGAGGACGTCGTGCACGGCACGGTGGAGTGGGACAACGCGCTCCAGGGCGATCACGTGATCCTGCGCCCGGACGGGTCGCCGACGTACCAGTTCGCGAACCCGTTCGACGACATCGCGATGGGCGTCACCCACGTCATCCGCGGCGAGGACCTGCTGCCGTCGACGCCCCGCCAGCTTGCGCTCTACCGGGCGCTCGACGCCCCCGAGCCGATCTTCGCTCACCTGCCGATGGTGCTCGGGCCGGACAAGCGCAAGCTCTCGAAGCGCCACGGCGCCATCTCGGTGGAGGAGTTCCGCGACGTCGGCGTCATCGCCGATGCGCTCGTGAATTACCTGGCGCTCGTCGGCTGGAGCTACGACGACCACACGACGTTCATGACGCGCGATGAGCTCGTGCAGCGGTTCACGCTCGAGCGGGTGACCAGGAGCCCCGGCGTGTTTGACCCGGAGAAGCTCGAGTGGCTGAACGGCGAGCACCTGCGCGCGCTCCCGCCCACCGGCTTCGTAAAGGAGCTGCAGGACTATCTGGTGGCGGCGTCCTCGCCTCTCGCGGAGAAGCCCGATCGGGTGGCCGAAGCGGCGCCGCTCGTGCAGGAGAAGATGCGGGTGCTGGGCCAGTTCCCGCGCCTCGCCGGGTTCCTGTTCGGCCCGACCGAGCGCGACCCCGCTTCCTGGGAGCGTGTGACGAAGGACGAGCGTGCGCCGGCGTCGCTCCAGGCGGCTCGCGCTGCGCTGGCGGACGTCGACCCGTGGCGGGCCGACGCGATCGAGGCGGCGCTCCACGCCGCATGCGAGCGCGAGGGCGTCAAGCCGCGGGTGCTCTTCATGCCGGTGCGGGTGGCGCTCACCGGCAGCACGGTCTCACCCGGGCTCTACGAGAGCCTCGAGCTGGTCGGGCGGGACGAGTCGCTCGCGCGGATCGACGCCGCTCTGGCCGACCTCGCGGACTGAGCGTTTGCAGGAATCCGCCCGCCGGTGGACGAACGAGGAAGTCCGCCGTGTACGGATCTCTGCACGTCTCCGAGTCGATCACGCGCCTCTCGGTCGCGGGCGTTGTGCTGTGGCTGAGCCTCTCGGCGGCCCTCGCGACCGTCGTCGGGGTGGCGGCCTGGTCGGCCGGGCACGCGACCGGGACGCGCTACTCGCCGGCGGTCGTCCGCCGGCTGCAGGGGCAGGCCTACGTCCGCGGCCTGGCGGCGGGCAGCGAGCGCGCAAGCCGGGCGGGCGGTGTCGGGACGCGCATCCACGTCGTACGCCGCCAGAGCTACGAGCGGGGGTACGCCGCGGGGTACCGCGCGGGGCAGGCGGCAAACCCCTAACCCTACCCGGACGGGTGGTTTGCTCCGAGGCCGAGGGGGGTTTCTCCCGACCCGGTCACGGGGGGCCCACGCCGCAAGGTAGAGTGGCGCTCATGGGGGTCTATTTGCTCCAGCAGCTGGCCCAGTGGGCCGCGGCGACCGCCATCATCGCGTGTCTGGGGTGCTTCATCGCCGCGGCGCTCGGAATCCAGTTCTCCGCGTCGGTGCTGATGCCCGGCGATGCGGCGTTCGCCCTCGCGCGCACGATGGCGATCATGGGCGGCGCAGCGGTGATCGTCGCGGGCGCGTCGAGCACCCTCTACTTCTGGCTGATCGGCGCCGCATCCGACCGGGCGGCCGCGATCGTCGAGATCGGGATGGTCGCGACGACCCTCCTGTTCCTGGGGATGCTCGGCCTGCTCCGCGAGCGCCGCCGCGCGGCGCACCGCTGATCCGGTAACCCCTCCCGGTACGCTTCTCGCGATGCGGGAACAGCTCCGCAACCGCGCGGTCCTGCTCGTCGCGATCCTCGCGGTGGCCCTGGCCCTGCTCGGCGCCTACACGTGGAACCAGACGGCGCCCACGCGCTGCCCGAAGGCCGGCGCCTGCGGGGCCGGCGAGACGCACCGGGTGCACCCGCTGCGCGCCCGGATCGAGTGGGCGGCTGCCGTCGTGCTGGTGGTGGGGGCCGCCAGCCTGGCGGTCACCGGCCGTCGCCGCCGGCGCGGCTAGCCGGAACCGGGGTCAGACCCCGAACGGCGGGCGTTGCAAACTCGTCGCGACGTTGTGACGGTGAATAAAAGGGGTCTGACCCCGGTTATTCAGGCGGCCAGTCGCGCGTCGGACGCCCCCCAGGCGGCCAGGGCGGAGGCGTCGGGAAGGAGCACCGGCCGACCGGCGGCGCGGGCCAGGCG
>JBKPMQ010000379.1:0-8904 GCA_046732235.1 Actinomycetota bacterium | reverse complement strand
CATGAGCTCCGCCAGCGGGACGGCGGTCGGGTGGAGCTCGATCCGCTCGGTGATCGGGATCGAGTGGCACATCTCGAACGCGCCGACGAACACGTCCACCTGGCGCTGGTGGGGGACGTCGTAGTAGAGGAGGCGGCGGTGCCCGTTGGTGGTGTTGAACACCCGGTCGGCCTCGTAGCCCTGCGCGGTCATGAACGCTGAGACGGCCCGGGCGCGGCCCTTCAGCGTGACGAGGTCGATGTCCTTGTACTCGCGGGTGATCACGGGCTCGGTGCCCGCCGGCAGGTGCGCCCGGACGGCGAGCCCGCCGACCAGCCGGACCGGCACGTCGGCCGCGGCCGCGGCCCCGAGGAGGCGGTCTGCCTCGAGCACGATGTCGGCGTTCGGGGTCGTGTCTGCCACGTTGTCGGCGGACAGGGTACACTCGCGCCGTATGAAGATGCAGGCGGCGGTGTTGGAGGAGTTCGGCGCACCGCTCGTCGTCCAGGAGGTCGATCTCGCCGGCCCCGGCCCCGGCGAGGTACTCGTCCGTCTGGAGGCGTGCGGCGTGTGCCACACAGATCTCTACACCGCGTCGGGAGCCGACCCCTCCGGCTACGCCCCCACCGTGCTCGGGCACGAGGGCGCGGGCGTCGTCGAGCGGGTCGGCGACGGGGTGACCATGGTCGCCCCGGGCGACCACGTCGTCACGCTCTTCTCGCCCCAGTGCGGGAAGTGCATCCACTGCCTCAGCCCGCGCACGAACCTGTGCCTCGCGATCCGCGACATGCAGGGCAAGGGCTACCTGCCCGACGGCACCACGCGGCTCTCGCGGGGCGGGGAGCCCATCCGCCACTTTATGGGCACGTCCACGTTCGCGGAGTACACGGTCATGCCCGAGATCGCGCTCGCAAAGATCAACCCGGAGGCGCCGCTCGACCGCGCGTGCCTGTTCGCCTGCGGGCTCTCGACCGGCCTCGGGGCGGCCATGAACACCGCCAAGGTCGAGGCGGGCTCGTTCTGCGTCGTGTTCGGCGCCGGCATGGTCGGGCTGGGCGCCGTCGCCGGGTGCCGGCTGCAGGACGCCGATCGGATCGTGTGCGTCGACATGTCCGCCGACCGGCTCGAGCTGGCGAAGGGCCAGGGCGCCACCGACACCCTGATCGGCGGCCCCGACGTGGTCGAGAAGATCGCGGAGATGACCGGCGGCTTCGGGGCCGACTACACGTTCGAGGCCACCGGCAACGTCGCGGTGATGCGGCAGGCCGTCGAGGCCGCCCGAATGGGATGGGGCCTCGCCACCGTCGCCGGCGTCGCCGGGAAGGGCGAGACGCTCGACGTCGTCCCCCGGTTGCTCATCACCGGCCGGCGGGTCGCGGGCTCGTCGTTCGGCGGCGTCAAGGGCCGCGACGGCGTCCCGGCGCTGATCGAGCGCTGGCTGGCCGGCGAGATCGATGTCGACCCGTTCGTCTCGCACCACCTCACGCTGGCCGATGTGAACCGGGGCTTCGAGCTGATGGAGGCCCAGGACGGCATCCGCAGCGTGATCCACTACTCCTAGCCCCGCGTGGACGCGTTCGTCTGCGTCACCTGCGGCACGCAGTTCGCGCCGTCCCCGCATCCGCCTGCGGCGTGCCCGATCTGCCTCGACGAGCGCCAGTACGTCGGCCACGACGGCCAGCGCTGGACGACGATTGCCGGGCTGGCCGCGGATCACCGCAACCGGATCGAGGAGATCGAGCCGGGCCTGCTCGGCATCGGCACCGAGCCGAGCTTCGGGATCGGCCAGCGGGCGCTCCACGTCGGCCGCGTCCTGTGGGACTGCATCACCCTGATCGACACCGACACCGAGGCGGCGGTGCGCGCGGCCGGCGGGGTGCACACGATCGCGATCTCGCATCCGCACTACTACTCGGGCATGGTCGAGTGGGCCGAGCGGCTCGACGCGCGGGTGCTCCTGCACGAGGCCGACCGAGAGCACGTCATGCGGCCCGACGAACGGGTCGACTACTGGGCGGGCGAGCGGCTCGACCTCGGCGACGGGCTCGAGCTGCACCGGCTCGGCGGCCACTTCGAGGGCGGCACCGTGTGCCTCTGGCACGGCGGCGCCGGCGGCCGCGGCGCGCTGCTCTCGGGCGACATCGTCCAGGTGGTCGCCGACCGCGACTGGGTGAGCTTCATGTACAGCTACCCCAACCTGATCCCGCTCCCGGCGGCCGAGATCCGCCGCATCCGCGGGCGCATCGAGGAGCTCCGGTTCGACCGCGTGTACGGCGCGTGGTGGCCGGCGATCGTCGCGACGGACGCGCGCGCCAAGGTCGTACGCTCGGCCGACCGCTACCTGAGGGCGCTGGGCGAGGCCTAGCGAGGCCCCGCGCGTCGCCGGGGCGGATGCACCGGCGTCGCGCCGGGGCGCGGGTCGTTGCCGATCGAAAACTCGTTCAGGTCGGACTCGGACATCCCGAACAGGTGCCCGATCTCGTGCAGGAGCACGTCGTGCACGACTCGCTGCAGATGCTCCCGGCTGCCGGCGGCGCGCAGGATCGGCAGGCGGAAGAGCGTGATCTCGGCCATCGGCATGCCTTCCATGATCTGCTCCTGGAACAGGCCCAGCGTCCCCGGCTCACCGTCCAGCACGTCCTGGATGTCGATGGCGACGTTCGCGGATGCGACCCGCGCCTTGATCCACTCAGGCAGCGCGTCGAGCTCGGCGTCGGCGATTGCCGCGAACTCGTCCTCGCTGTACTCGAGCGGGCCGACGGCGAGCCCTCCGCCTAGCGCGCGTGGGCGCGAGTCTCGGCCAGCATCCCGATCGACATCGCGAACGCGCCGATCGCGATCGGGATCAGGCTCAGGTCCTCGTTCACGACCTCGAGCACGGCGCCGAGCGGGAACGCGATCACCACGCCCGCCACGTAGCAGAGGGTCGCGATCACGAAGAACAGCGGTGCGATGCCGGAACCGCCCATGGCGGTCCGTAGATTACCTCCTGAAGCGGCGCCGCCAGCCGCCCGGCTCGGGCTCCTGGCCGGCGGCCAGGACGCGCAGCTCCGAGAACGTCGCGGCCGGCCGTGCCGGGGTGGGCGCGTTCGCCGCGAGCCGCTCGACGCGGGCCCGGTTCTCGGCATCGATCTCGATGAAGCTGCAGCCGACGATCAGGCGGCCGGAGGCGGCGTCGCGCACCGAGGTCACGCGCACCTCGGCTTCGACCGTGTCGGCGAAGAAGCGGCCGTGGAAGGTGAGCCGGTCGGAGGGCCGCAGCACCCGGTTCGTCGCGAACGCGACTCCCGTGCAGGAGAGGTCGACCATCGTCCCGTCGACGCGGTCGCCGTCGACGACATGCTGGCAGTTCACGGCCGAGAGCCAGGCGATGCCGCCGGCCCGGACGCGCGGGTTGCGGCGCCGGCTCGCGTCGGCCGTAACAGCGTCGGCGCGGAGCCGGACGCGGGCCAGGTCGTGGCTGTGGTAGTCGGCCTCGTCCACGACGAGGGAGACGATCCAGGGCTCGCCGCCGGCGTCCAGCAGCCGCCCGCGCAGGCGCATGCCGCCCGCGACCTGGAGCCGAGGAGCGGTGACCCACGCCGTGTCGCCGGCCATGCCGGACGGCTGCACGGTCACGGTCGCGCCCTCCTCGGACTCGAGGTCGGCGGCGAGGCCGGAGAAGAGCATCGAGATCGCCTGCTGAGGGGAGAGAGAAGCCATCTGTTAGGGAGTAATCGGCCGGATCGGTGCCCGACATGAGCGCGGGTGACTGCGCGCGCGTCCGCGCGGGTATCTAGACTGCCGCCTTGCTCCGGCTGCAGGGGGGTGTGCACGAGGCCGGAGCGCAACGGGCCCGATCGCCGGAGGCACGAAGCGTGCCGGAACAGCGATCGGTTGCAATCCGCGGCGTCCCCGCCCGGGGGCGGCCGCCTGTCCGGCTGGTCAAGGAGGGCGTCCAGCCGGCAGCGCGTTCTGCTGTCGAGTAAGGAGGGAAGCCCTGAAGAAGAAACTCGCCGCCGCGACGGTGCTTGCGGCAACGACGATCACCGCACCACCTGCGATGGCCACCGACCCCGGGTTCATCCCGTGGTGGGAGGCCCCGCACCCGAAGCTCGTCCACAAGCTGCGCCAGGAGATCCGCGTCCGGCGCGACCGGGCGGTTCACCGGGCGTGGAAGCTCGGCATCATCCTCACTCCCCATAGCCGCGAGCGGGACACGGTCGACGTCCCGACGCTCAAGGCGATGGAGGCGCGCTGGCATCGCCGGGCGCATCGGTATCGCGCGGAGCTGCGCCGGCGGGAGCCGGTGTACGCGGACCTCGCGTGCATCCACAGCTACGAGGGCTCGTGGTGGGCGTACTCGCCCGCGGGCCCGTACTACGGCGGCTACCAGATGGACCCGACCTTCGAGCAGCACTACGGCGCCGAGTACGTGGCCATCTGGGGCAATGCGGACAGCTGGCCCGTCCCGATGCAGACGGCGGCTGCGTACCGCGCAACGCTCGAGGTCGGCTTCACGCCGTGGCCCAACTCGGCCGCGGCCTGCGGGCTCCTCTGACGCCCGGGCGAGCGGGGTGCGGGCGGGTGCCCGCGCCCCGCTCCGGTTCGGGTTTGCGCGCGTTAGTGAACATTCACTAACCTGCGCCGATGGTCGTCGACTACGTCCGGCTCACCGCCGATCAGCGCCGCGGCGCCATCCTCGCCGCGGCCCGCCACGAGTTCGCCTCCCGCGGGTTCCGCGGAGCCCGCACCGCCGCCATCGCGAGCGGCGCGGGCTGCTCCGAGCCGACGCTCTACAAGCACTTCCCGTCGAAGCAGGCCCTCTTCGCCGCCGTCCTCCGTGACGCCACGGACTCCATGAAGGAGATGGTGGACGCGGTCATGGCGGCAGCCGGCGGGCCCATGTCCGGGATGCTGGCCGTGGCCGGGCGGGCCACCAGCGATCCCCTCATCATCGAGACCATCCGTCTGCGCACGCTGGCGGCCGGCCTCGTCGACGACCCCCAGGTGCGCGCCGCGCTCACCGCGAGCGTGGACGAGGTGCGCGGCTGCATGGCCGCGCACATCGCCGCCGGCCAGGCGGCCGGCGAGATCCGCTCGGACGTCGATCCGGACGACGCGGCCTGGATCCTGTACGGCTACACGCTTGCCGGCGGACACGCCCACGCGGTGCACGGAAACGCCGCCCTGGGCGAGTTCGTCGCCGTGGCGGAGACGCTCTGCCGCATGTTCCGCCCGCATCCTGCATCTCCCGAGGAGAACCCGTGACCCACGAACACCCGAACCACAAGTGGTGGACGTTGTTTGCCATGTGCTTCGCGCTCTTCATGATCATGCTCGACAACACGATCGTGAACGTGGCGCTGCCGTCGATCCAGCACGAGCTGAAGCCGACCCCGGAGAACCTGGAATGGACGGTGAACGCCTACATCCTGGTGTTCGCCACCCTGATCCTCCTGGGCGGCAAGCTCGGCGACCGGTTCGGCCGGAAACGGATCTTCATGCTCGGGCTGGTCGTGTTCACGCTGTCGTCGATGGCGTGCGCGCTCGCCCAGACCGACGCCCAGCTGATCGGGTTTCGCGCCGTCCAGGGCGTCGGCGGGGCGCTCCTGAACCCGCTCTCGCTCTCGATCCTGGTGGCCGCTTTCCCGCGCAAGCAGCTGCCCCAGGCGATCGGCGTCTGGGCCGGCATCTCCGGCCTCGGCCTCGCCATCGGCCCGCTCCTGGGCGGCTTCCTGACCCAGCACTTCTCCTGGTCGGCCGTCTTCTGGGTGAACGTGCCGATCGGCGTGATCGCGCTCGGCGCGACGGCGTGGGCCGTGATCGAGTCGCGCGACCCGTCCGCACGCACGCTCGACATCGTCGGCACGGTGCTGATCAGCGCCAGCCTCTTCTCGCTCACGTGGGGCCTGATCAAGACGGCGAACCACTCCTGGCTCGGCCTCTACACGCTGTCGTTCATCGCCGCGGCGATCGTCCTCGGAGCGCTGTTCGTGCTCTGGGAGAGCCGCATCGAGGATCCCATGATCCCGCTCTCGTTCTTCCGCATCCGCGCGTTCACCGTCTCGAGCATCGTGGTGGCGCTGGTCGGGGTGGCCCTGTTCGGCGTCATCTACTTCCTGACCCTTTACTTCCAGAACGTGCGCGGCTACGACCCGATCCAGGCCGGCCTGCGGACGCTGCCGACGACGATGATGATCCTGTTCGTCGCCCCGATCGGCGGGCGGCTGTCCGGCCGCGTCGGCCCGCGCTGGCTGATGACGGTGGGGATGCTGTTCGCCTCGGCCGGGCTGTTCGGGCTCTCGTTCGTCGACGTCGGCTCGTCGTACAACACGATCTGGCCGTTCCAGATGCTGATGGGCGCCGGCATGGCGCTGACCATGCCCGCCGTCTCGGCCACCGGCATGGCGGCCGTCGAGCGCACGAAGGCCGGGATCGCCTCGGGCGTGATCAACGCGTCCCGCCAGGTCGGCGGCGCGCTCGGCATCGCCGTCCTCGGCGGGATCGGCACGACGCTCGCCGCGGATGCGTGGGCCGACCGGATCGCCAACCTGCCGCCGCGCCTGCACTCCGCGGCCGAGCAGCTGGTGCCGCTGGTCCAGGGCGGACAGGGCAAGCAGATCCTCGCGATCACCCGCAACCCGGTCGCGGAGGCGAACGCGCTCGAATCGTTCGTCCACGGCGTGGAATGGGCGCTCCGCGCGGGCGCAGGCCTCACGTTCGCAGCGGCGCTCGTGGCCGGGATCGGCCTCGCCCACATGAAGGTGAACGTCGGAGCCGAGGCGCCGGCGGACGAGGGCGGAGAGGGGGCCGAGGCGCCGCCCGCGGTCGTGGAGACGTAGGTGGCGGAGCGCGACCGCGGGCCGGCGGCCACGCTCGACCACGTGCAGGTGGCGATGCCGCCGGGCGGCGAGGAGGCCGCCCGGCGGTTCTACGCCGGCCTGCTCGGCCTGGCCGAGATCACGAAGCCGGAGGCGCTGCAGGCGACCGGCGGCGTCTGGTTCGAGCCGGGCGTCCACCTGGGCGTCGCGTCGTCGTTCCGGCCCGCCAGGAAGGCCCATCCCGGCCTGCGCGTGGCCGACCTGGACGCCGTCGCCGCCCGGCTCGAGGCCGCCGGCGGCGACGTCGAGTGGGACGAGCGCTGGCCGGGCGTGCGCCGCTTCTACACCCACGACCCGTTCGGCAACCGGCTCGAGCTGCTGGCGGATGAATAACCGGTGCCAGGCACCTGTTATCCACACCGAGCGGCTGCTGCTCGTCCCGCTCGCCGACCGGCATCTCGATCTCGAGGTCGAGCTCGACTCCGATCCGGAGGTGCTGCGGTACATCTCGGGACGGGCGCACACGCGGGACGAGGTGATCGAGAGCCACGCCGCGCGGATGGCGCTCGGCCGCGAGGTGCCGGGGCTCGGCTACTGGATGGCGTTCGCGACCGACGGCGACTTCGTCGGCCTCATGATGCTCCCTCCCGCCCACGGCCCCGACCAGCCGGATGACCCGAGCGTCGCGGACCTGGGCTACCGGCTCCTGCGCCGGTACTGGCGTCACGGGCTGGCGACCGAAGGCGCGCGGGCGCTCCTCCGCCACGGGTTCGAGACGGTCGGCGTCCGGCGCGTGATCGCCCAGACGATGGCGGTGAACGCGGCGTCCCGCGGCGTGATGACCGCGGCCGGGCTCACCTACGTGCGCACCTACTTCCCCGAGTACGACGACCCGCTTCCCGGCTCGGATCAGGGCGAGGTCGAGTACGAGATCACGCAGGCCGCGTGGCGGCAGCGAAACGCGTCTGCATAAAAGGGGTCTGACCCCGTTTATTCACGCTAGGGTGCGCGGCGCTCGTTCGCGAGGAAGGCGGCGTGCGTGATCGGCATGTGCTCGCCGAACAGCCGCTCGCAGGCGTCCGCGTAGCGGCGGATCTCGCGCTGGGCGGTGACCGCGTTTCGCAGCGAGAGGAAGTTCATGAGGCTGCGCGCGTTGACCGTCCAGTAGAACTGGGTGTAGATCGCCACGGGCAGCACGTTGCGCGCGACCTCCTTGGCGACCCCCTGCTCGAGCAGGTCGACGTAGGCGGCGTACGCCTGCTCGTAGACCGCCGCTTGCGCCTCGCGCGTGTGCTCGGCGAGCTCCGGGTCGACCGGATCGAAGCTGTACGAGCCGGGCTTGCCGACCTGCGTCCGCACGTCCTCGGGCTCCGGGATGTAGAACTCCGGGTCGAGCTGGGAGTAGCGCGCGCTCCACTCGTTGAACGAGCCGATGCGGTGCCGGGCCCATTCGCGCATCACGAAGATCGGGAGCTTGATGTGGAACCGGAACGCGTTGTGCTCGAACGGCGTGCCGTGCCGCTCGCGCATGAGGAACCGGATCAGCCCGTGGTCGCGCTCGTCCAGCTGCTCGGAGCGCTGCGCGAACGAGACCCGCGCGGCGTTCACGACCGAGAGGTCGTCGGCCATGCACCCGTCGAGGCGGACGAAGCCGTGGTCGAGGACCGGGATCGTGCCGGGCTCCGCTCGCTCGGCCACCGGCTTCCTCGCATCCACCACGTCGGTGCTCATCCCTTCCCATGCTACTCCCGGGGGCGGCTGTGCTAGGAGTGTCCGATGCCGCGCGCCGCCGTCTGCCACGCCTTCTCCGCCCCGCTCGCGGTGGAGGAGGTGACGCTCGACCCGCCCGGGCCCGACGAGGTGCGGGTGCGGGTGACCGCGTGCGCGATCTGCCACAGCGACGTCGCCTACGCCGCCGGGGCTTGGGGCGGCGACCTCCCCGCCGTCTTCGGGCACGAAGCCTGCGGGACCGTCCTCGAGGCGGGCGACGGCGTCCGGCTCGCGGAGGGCGGCCGCGTCGTCGTGAGCCTCGTGCGCAGCTGCGGCGCCTGCGCCCGCTGCCGCGAGGGCGCGCCGGCCCTCTGCGCCGGCCGCTTCCGCCTCGACGAGGCCTCGCCGATCC
>JBKPMQ010000378.1:0-12455 GCA_046732235.1 Actinomycetota bacterium | reverse complement strand
AGCGCACCGTTCCTGCCCGGCGGTGCCGGCCGGATCGCGGCGGCGCTCGAGTCCGGCGACGCGGCGGCCGCGCGGCGCCTCTTTCCCAAGGTCGCATGACCGGTGCCGCGCACCCCGATCTCACGCACCGCCGCGCCCGCGCGTTCATCTCCCATGACCCAATCGATCGCAGACCGCATCGCCGCCCTCGACTGGTCCGCCCTGCATGCGCGGCTGGACGAGGACGGCTTTGTGCAGACGCCGCCCATCCTCACCACGCCGGAGCGCGCCGAGCTCGCGGGGAGCTTCGACGACGGCCGCTTCCGCTCCACCATCGAGATGCGCCGCCACCGCTTCGGCGAGGGCACGTACCGCTACTTCGACCACCCGCTGCCCGAGCCGATCGCCGCCGCCCGCCGTGCGCTCTACCCGCCGCTGGCGCAGACCGCGAACCGGTGGGCGGAGCAGCTCGGCGACCCGGCCGACCTGCCCGCCGGGCTGGACGCGTTCCTCGACCGCTGCCACCGCGCCGGCCAGGAGCGGCCGACGCCGCTCATCCTGCGCTACGGCGAGGGCGGCCACAACGCCCTGCACCAGGACATCTACGGCGAGGTCGCCTTCCCGCTCCAGGCAGTCACGCTCCTGAGCTCCATCGGCGACTTCGCCGGGGGCCAGTTTGTCCTCGTCGAGGGTCGGCCGCGACAGCAGTCGCGCGCGCACGTGATCGACCTCGACCCGGGCGCGTTCCTCGTGTTCCCCACCCGCACCCGCCCCGTCCAGGGCTCGCGCGGCTTCTACCGGGCGGCGATGCGCCACGGCGTCGCGACGGTGCTCGGAGGCGAGCGCACGACGCTCGGGATCATCTTCCACGACGCCGCCTGACGTCCGGCGAACAACCGGTGCCTGGCACCGGGTATTCAAGCCGGGGGCGGCGGCGGCCGATGGGGAGCGGGTGAAGCGCACCGCAGCGATCGCCCTCCTCGCCCTCGCCGCCTTCCTGGCCGGCTGCGGCGGAGGCGCGAATCCCGCCGCGAAGGCGGCGCCGGAGCTGCCCGATCCGGCGACCCTGGTCCTGCACGCGTCCGACCTCGGCCCCGGCTACGTCCGGCAGGCGGGCGCGACGAAGCCGATCACGCTCGCCCACGAGCTCCTGCACGAGTCGGCCGCGGCCCGCGCCGCCGACCGGCGCGCCTACGTGGCCGGGTACTCCGCCGGCTTCGTCCGGCCGGCCCAGATCGGGATCGTCAGCCAGGTGATGACCTACCGCCATGCCGGAGCGGCCCGCATCGTGATCGGCGACGCCCAGGCCGTCGCCTACATCACCCGCCAGCTGCACGCCCACGCCGTCGCCGTGCCGCCGGGCGCGCCCGGCACGCCGCGGCTCATGCTGGCCGGCACCCTCGAGGGTCTGCCCGCATACGCCTACGCCTGGCAGCGCGGCGCCGCGCTCGAGCTCCTCGCGGTCTTCGGCCGCCGCGTCACCCTCTCGCGCGTGGTCGCGCTCGCGCGCGCCCAGGACGCGCGCCTGTCGCGCGCGATCGCCTGAGCCCCGGAAGGGCCGGTGCCTGGCACCGGGAGGAGGTGCCAGGCACCCGTGACGGCCTAGCGATGTGCGTCCGCGTAGGCCGCAAGCGTGTCGACGATGACCTGGCAGGCCGCTATCGCCGACTCGCCGTTGTCGTAGGCCGGGGCGATCTCGCACACGTCCATCGCGACGAGGTCGCAGCGGCCGATGACCGACACCATCGTGAGCGCCTCGCGGGCGGTGAGGCCGCCCATCGTGGGCACGCACGTCCCGGCGCACACCGAGCTGTCGAGGCTGTCGACGTCGAAGCTGAAGTAGACGCCGTCGGTGCCGTCGGAGGCGATCGCGGCCGCCTCCTCGGCGACGGCCCGAGCGCCGCGCTTGTCGACGTCGGAGACGTGGTAGACCTTGACGCCCGCCTCGCGAACGAAGGCGTACTCGCTCTTGGGGTTCATCGCGCCGTGCGGCCCGATGATGACGCACTTCGCCGGGTCGAACGCGTCGAGCTCCATCGCCCGCGTGATCGGGCAGCAGTGGTTGATCCGCTCGCCGCCGACGTCCGGCGCCGTGTCGAGGTGGGTGTCGACGAGGATCAGCCCGTACCTGCCCGACGGCGCGTGGCGGTCGACGGCCATCGAGCCGCCGATGGTCGTGATGTGCTCCCCGCCGCACAGCACCGGCAGGGCGCCGGCCCGGATCGCCTCGCCCATCGTGTCGGCGACCAGATCGACGGTCTTCGGGGCGTTGGCCGGCACGACCGGCACGTCGCCCATGTCGCACACGCCGAGCTCCTCGAAGATGTCAAGGTCGTACTCGCCGTGGTAGGAGAGCGTGTGGCTCGACCAGTCCCGCACGGCCCGGGGGCCGAGCTGCGCCCCCGGGCGTGCGATGGTGGTGGAGTCGAACGGCATGCCCACGAACGCGGCCCGTACGCCGGCGGCCCTGAGGGCTTCGGCGCCGGCCTCGACCTGGGGCGCGCCCATGAACGTGGCGATGCCGCCCACGAGGACCGACTGCCAGCCCTGGCGGGTCTGCTGCGATGCGATCGATGACATGCCGGCTCCCTCCTACTCGGGCGGGATCTCGGCGAACACCTTGTCCACCGAGACGCCGCGCTGCTTGCTGGTGAACCACGCGATCCCGTAGATCACCGTGGCGGTCGGGATGATGAGCACCATCACCCACCGCAGGGTCGTGCCCCACGTGTCGAAGCCCTGGATCGGGTCGTACCAGAACCAGTACTCGCAGAAGAGCAGGCAGACCGTCGAGAGCCCGCCGAGGAGGGTGATGTTGGGGATCCCCAGGGTCGACCCGTTCCAGGGCGACGCCTGCCACAGCTCGCGCCGCCGGTAGGGGAACAACATGGCCGCGATCGAGCACAGGACGAACGAGAGGATCCACGCGAAGATGCCGTTCAGCGTGTTGAAGATCTGATCGACGTACAGATAGAGGCACACCTCCGAGGCGACCCAAGTCAGGACGATGGCGTAGATCGGGGTGTGGTAGCGCTCGTTCACCTCGGACAGCTTCCGCGGGAAGAGCCCGTCGAACGCCCACGCCAGGATCGCGCGGGTGGACGCGAGGAAGTTGATCGGCAGCCAGACGTAGGTCCAGAACGCGAAGCTGATCCCGAGGATCACGATCAGCCAGCCCTGGTTGTGGACGGTCGCCGCGACGATCTCGTTGTACGTCGGCGTCGACCCGAGGCCCATGACGGTCGGGTCGGCGAGGCCGATCTGCCCGAGCACCGTCGTGCCGACGGCGTGGTTCAGGCCGACGACCAGAAGGAACATCAGAACCGTGACGTAGACGATCGAGCCCGGCATGGCCAGGAACTGCGACCGCTTCGCGTTGCGCACCTCGCCGCCGATGAAGCTCGACGTGATGGCGTAGAGCGTGATGAAGAGCGGCCACACCATGGCGTACATCGTCTGCTTGAAGTCGAACCCCGCCTGCTGCAGGTTCCCCGACGATTTGGCCGCGGCGCCGACGGCATCCGTCGGCCCTCCCAGGCCCTGCGCGTAGGCGTTGATGCCGGCGACCGAGTCGGAGTGGCCCTTCACGGCGAGGATGATCAACCCGATGACGACCCCGGCCATCGCGATCGCGAACGTCGTGTTCTGGATCCGGAAGTAGAGCCGGGTGCCGAGCGTGAACACGATGGCGAAGAACGTGAGCAGGAGCGAGCCCGCCACGAAGATCCACCACTTGCGCGAGAAGTTGTCGCCGTAGCTGACGAGCCGGGGGCTGTCGAACACGAACCCGAGCTCGCGGAACAGGCCCGAGAGGCCGTACTGGGCCAGGTATGCGGCCGGTATGCCCGTGTACGTGACCAGCCACACCACCCAGTTCCACGACGACAGGAACCCGAGGTAGGGGTGCAGCGTGCGGCTGATGTAGACGTAGTCGCCGCCGGAGCGGGGCATCGCCGCGGCGAAGTAGGCGTAGACGCCCGCCATCGGCAGGGCCAGGAGCCCGGCGAAGAGCGTCGCCGTCACCATGCTCGCCCCCGCGTAGAGCGGCGGGATCAGGAGCACCATGAAGGCGACGCCGATCCCGATGTTCTGGTTGTTCGTGTTGTAGATGAAGACGTCGCGGGCAGATGCCTCACGCCGCAGCCCCGTCGCCGTGCGGGCGAAAACCTGCGGGGCGTCCGTTGCTTCGGTGGCCAAGTCTTCCCTCCTTATCCGGTCACGAGCTGGCAGGATCTGAGCTTGCGGCCGCGCAGCTCGACCACGGCCCCGTCGATGACGCCCTCCGAGTAGGCGCTCCCGGGATTCACGCACGTCGTCTTGCCGATCTTCGCGATCGCCTTGGACTCATGGATGTGCCCGTGCAGCGAGAGCACGGGCTGGATCTCCTCGATCAGCGCACGCACGGCGGTCGAGCCGACGGGCACGATCCGCGGCTCGCCGCCGTCGAGCACGACCTTCAGGTCGTCCGTGAGCTGCGGGGCGCGGTCGAGGCTCGTGTTGTGGGGTGGGCAGTGCAGATTGAAGATGGTGTTCACGCCCGGCTCGAGCCGGGCCGCCAGCCCGTGGAGGCGCTCGAGCAGCTCGTCCTCGGGCTGCTCGCGCGGGCTGTCCCACGGCGTCGGGTTCGTCCACGAGCAGGAGAGCATCTGCGTCTCCTCGTCGACTCTCACGACCCGGTTGTCCGGGTTCACGACCGTGGTCGACTCGAGCGCGCCGTCGATCGCGAACTCGTCGTCGTTGCCGGGCATGACGTAGCAGCGGATCCCCGTGCCGGCCAGCCGCTCCTCGGCGAGCTCGATCCAGCGGGCCACCTCGGCCACCATCAGGTCGGTGAACACCCGGTCGCGGTGCTCCCGGTCGGTGCTGAGCCGGTCGTACTCGGCCCGGTCGCACCGGTACGGGTAGAAGCCGTTGAAGCGGATGCGCTTCTCGAGCTCCTCGAGGCCGTCGTCGGTGACCGTCTCGAGCCGGCCGAGGACGGTCGCCTCGTGGCGGCCGTCGCCCTTCGAGACCACCGGCACCATCAGCTTGCCGGTGATGTCGCCGCCCATGATGAGCGTGTCCACCTCGTAGAAGCTGGCGGCCCCGAGGAACTTGCGCCAGCACTTCTCGGAGCCGTGGACGTCGCCGGCGTAGTAGAGCCTCACGCGGTCGCCTCCGGGACGGCGGCGCGAGCGCGGGCATGCAGCGAGATCGCCTCCCAGGCGATCGTCGCGCCGAGCAGCGCGGTCGGCTGCCCGGGCGAGTCGTAGGCCGGCGCCACCTCGACCACGTCGCACCCGACGAGCGACATGCCGTGCAGCGCCCGCACGAACTCGAGCGCCTCCGACGTGCTGGGGCCGCCGATCTCGGGCGTGCCCGTCCCGGGCGCAAACGCCGGGTCACAGAAGTCGACGTCGAACGAGAGAAATGCCGGCCGGCCTTCGACGGTGCGGCGGACGAGGTCGCCGAACGCGGTCGGACCGAGGTCCCGCAGCTCCCGGGTCGAGAGCACGGTGAACCCGAGGTCGCGGGCGTCCGTGATGTCCTCCGGGCCGTACAGCGATCCCCGCATCCCCGCCTGCACCGACCCGGACGGGTCGATCACGCCCTCCTCGGCCGCCCGCCGGAACGTCGTCCCGTGAAAGTAGCGCTGGCCGAAGTACTCGTGCCAGGTGTCACCGTGGGCGTCGAGGTGGACGAGGGCGAGCGGCCCGTGCCGGCGGGACAGCGCGCGCAGCTCCGCCAGCGTGATCGAGTGGTCGCCGCCCAGCACGACCGGCAGGATCCCGGCGGCGACGATCGGCGCGAGCCCCTCTTCGGCCAGGGCATATGTCGCCTCCGTGTCACCGGGGGCGACGGCGAGGTCGCCGGCGTCGACGGCGGACAGGTGGGCGAAGATGTCCACCTGCTGCTCGGGGTTGTAGGGCCGCAGGAGCGCCGAGGCCGACCGGATCGCCTCGGGCCCGAAGCGGGCGCCGGAGCGGAAGCTCGTCGCGGTGTCGAACGGCAGCCCGAGGACGGCGACGTCGACGTCGTCGAGGCTCGTGACGTGGGGCAGCCGCATGTAGGTGCGCACTCCCGAGAAGCGGGGCTTCGTGAACGCGTCCGCGGGCATGTAGCGGCCGCCGCTCACAGGGCGCCTCCGGCGACGGGGACGACCTGGCCGGTGATCGTGCCGGCCTCCTCGGTGCACAGATGGGCGACGACGGCGGCCACCTCCTCGGCCCGCCCGACACGGCCGAGCGGCACCTCGGCGCCGTAGCGGGCGCGGATCTCCGCCGGGCTGACGCCGGCGTCGCCGGCGTCGACCTCGAGCTGCGGAGTGTCGACGACGCCGGGGGCGATGGCGTTCGCCGTGACGCCGTGCGGGCCGAGCTCGCGGGCGACGGCGCGCGTCATCGAGATCAACCCGGCCTTGGACGCGCTGTAGGCGCTCGCGCGCGGCCAGCCGGTCACGCCCCACCCGGACGCGACGGTGACGATGCGGCCGAAGCCGGCGTCGGCCATCGCCGGGGCGCAGGCGCGGATGCAGTTGAAGGTCCCTGTGAGATTCGTGTCGATCACCTTCCAGAATGCGTCGGGACCGACCTCGTCGATCCCGCCCATGACCATGTGCGCGGCGTTGCAGACGAGCACCTCGACCGGGCCGAGGTCGGCGCGCACCCGCTCGACCATCTCGCCCACCGCTCCCGGGTCGGCGACGTCGGCGGGCGCCGAGTAGCCGGTAACGGACTGGGCCGGGAGGTGGTTCCGGGCAACTTGCAGCCCGCGCCGCTCCAGCAGGTCCGCCGTCGCGGCGCCGATCCCGGTGGCTGCTCCCGTCACGAGCGCCACCCTCATATCACCGCGCCCGAGTTCGGGGAGAGCACGATGCCCGTCACGTATGCGGCGGCGTCCGAGGCCAAAAACGCGATCGACGCCGCGATCTCGGCCGGCGTCGAGAGCCGCCGCAGCGGCAGCGAAGCGAGATACTCCGGCGTCCGCCAGGTATCGGTCAGGAGGGCCGTGTCGGTGGCACCGGGGGCGACCGCGTTCACGCGCACGCCGCGGCCGGCGAGCTCGAGCGCGAGCGACTTCGTGAACCCGACGATCGCGCCCTTGGCGGCGCAGTAGTGCGCGTGCAGCTCCGCGCCGCACAGGGCGAGCTCGGAGCTCGTGTTCACGATGGCGCCCCGGCCCCGGGCCGCCATCCGCGGGGCTACCTCGCGGCACGTGTGCCAGGTGCCGCCCAGGTGCACCGCGAGCATCCGCCGCCACTCGGCGTCCGAGATGTCGGCGATCGGCGCCTCCGCGACGTGGCCGGCGCAGTTCACGAGCACCTCGTTCGGCCCGAGCTCCTCCTCGGTGCGCGCGACGAGGCCCGCGACCGCGCCGGCGTCGGCGACGTCGAGCGGCAGGTCGGTGCGGGCGACCGCCATGCCGGCGGCCTCGAGGGCGTCGGCCGAGGCGCCGCCGATCCCGCCGGCCGCACCGGTGACGAGGGCGACCGGCCTACTCAATCGGGATCTCCTGGAAGCGCTTGCTGATGTCGACGCCGCGGCTGCGGTTGAGCGCCCGGGCGACGAAGTAGATGACGAAGCCGGACAGGAAGATGCCGACGTTGTAGGCGACGCCCCACCAGTACCGGGAGCCGTCGTTCAGGTTGCGCAGGCCCGCGTACGGGTCTTTCCAGAAGATCACGAGCGCGGCGACGCACGCGGCGAGCGAGATGATGCCCACGATCGTCATCACCGGGACGCCGCCGACCCGCCAGCGCACGGGCGACGACTCGAACACGTCGGGCAGGCGGTATGGGAAGAGGATCGCCGCGATCGACACCAGGCAGAACCCGAGGATGAACCCGAAGATGCCGGTCAGCGTCGCGAAGATGTGGGTGTAGACGTAGAGGAAGAGGAAGACGATCGACCCGGCCCCGACCGTCCAGATGGCCGCGAGCGGGGCGTGGGTGCCCTCGCTCACGTACGCCAATTGGCGCGGCATGACACCGTCAATTGCGTAGGCGACCAGGTTGCGCGACGCGTTCAGGATCTGGCCCGGGAGCCAGGTATAGCTCCAGAACACGAAGCCGCCCAGGATCACGATGCCGACGAGCGTCGAGCCGCTGGCGGCGGCCGCGATCTCGCTGTAGACCGGCGTCGAGGACAGGCCGAGGCTGGCGCCGAAGTCGTTCCCGAGACCGTTCCAGAGCGTAAACCCGATCGAGTGCAGCGCCGCCCACGTGAGCAGCATCAGCACGCCGAGCGCGATGAAGGCGGCGGCCGGGATCGACCACAGCTGCACCCGCGACGCCCGCCGCACCTCGCCGCCGATGTAGGCGGACGACTGGTTGAACACGAGCTCCAGGTAGAGCCACGTCATCGGCAGGATCGTGTTGCGCAGGTCGAGCGAGCCCTGCGGCGAGCCGGCCTTGAGCGCGCCCTTCACGCTCCCGTCGCCGAAGGTCGAGTTGATCGCCGCGATCACGTCGCCTCGGCCCTTGGCGAGGAACACGATGATCGAGATCAGGATGCTCGCCATGGCGAGCACGAAGAGCGTGTTCTGCAGCCGGAAGTAGAGCCGGAGCGAGCGGGAGAAGACCGCGCACAGGACGACGATCAGGATCGTGCCGGCGATCACCGTCCCCGTCTTCCCGACCAGCGTGTTGCCCCAGTCGGTCAGCGTCGACGAGCCGGACATGTCGCCGACCGTGCGCAGGAACGGCCCGAGGCCATAGCGGGCGAAGAACGCCGACGGGACGCCGCCGTAGATGAACCACCAGACGGTGTTGTTCCAGGACGACATCATCCCGAGCGCCGGATGGAGCGTCCGCGACACGTAGACGTAGTCGCCGCCCGAGCGCGGCATGGCCGCCGCGAACATCGCGAAGACGAACGAGAGCGGGATCACCAGGGCGAACGCGATCAGCTCGTTCAGGTACACGTTGACGCCCGGGTAGAACGGGATGGTCGTGTTGAACAGGAACGCGGCCATCAGCCCGATGGAGATGAAGTTGACGTTGTAGATCAGCACGTCCCACCAGCCGGCCTCGCGGACGAGGCCCGTAGCCTGGCGCTCGAAGGCGCGCGGTGCACCCGCGTCAGCGGCGCTCATAGATGCCCTCCTCGATGTGGACGCTCGGCACCGGCCGGGCGTCGGTGTCCGGGATGACCGACCGCGCGTGCGCGGCGATCTCGCTCAGCGGCGCGATCCAGATGCCGCCGGCCGCGCGGGCGTGCTCGACGACCCGCTCGAGGGTCGCGACGCGCGAAGCCCGGCCGGACAGGAACGGGTGGCTCGTGAGGATCATCAGCCCGCCCTCCGCGGCGAGCGCGTCGAGCTCGCCCGTCCACAGGTCGAGCACCTTCGCCGGCGACTCGATCACCGCGCCGACGTTCGGCTCCGGCAGGAACGCGTACTGCTCCCAGTCGTCGAGCATCCAGTGCACGGGCAGCTCGGCCAGGATCCCGGCGCCGGTGTCGAGCAGGTAGGGGCGGTCGTCGTCCATCATGCTCGAGTCCCAGCGGAAGCCGTATTCGGCCAGCAGGGCGGGGGTCGAGTCGGTCAGCTCCCACCATGGCGCCCGGAAGCCCTCCGGCCGGCGGCCCGTGATGCGCTCGAGGCTTTCCAGGGCGCGCTCGACATCGGCGCGCTGGCCGTCGTCCGAGAGATCGTGGTAGGGCACGTGCGAGTACCCGTGGTGGCCCAGGTCGTGGCCGGCCGCGACGATCGCCTCGACCGTGCCGGGGTAGCGGTCGGCGGTCAGGCCGGGGACGAAGAAGCTCCCGGTGATGCCGTTGCGCTCGAGCATGCGCAGGATGCGGGGCACGCCGACCTTGGGCCCGTACGCCTGGTGGCTCATCGTCGTCAGACGGCGGGCGTACTTCGGGTCGACGGCCACGATGGCTGACTCGGCGTCGACGTCGAAGGTGAGCGCCAGTGCGGCGCGGTGATCACCGGGCCAGGTGAACCCACCCATCGGCGCGAGTCTCACCGATCGGGGGCGGGCTCACAAGGGTCGAACCCTGCAACGTTGTACGATCGCGGTTAGAGGATCATCCAATGGCGATGCGCGTCAGCGAGCTTCTTGCCGTACCGGGACTCGACCTGGAGGTCGTGGTCGGCGGCGACCTCGAGCGCGTCATCCGCTGGGTGCACACGACCGAGCTGGCCGATCCGACCCGCTACCTCCAGGGCGGCGAGGTCATCCTGACCACCGGCGTCTGGCGCGACGCCGGCACGACCAGCACCGGATTCGTCGCGCCGCTCCACCGCAGCGACGTCGCCGCGCTCGGCTACGGCCTGCCCCAGCCCGACGCCGTCCTGCCGCCGGATCTGGTCGAGGCCTGCGAGGCGGCGAAGCTGCCGCTCTTCACCGTCCCGTTCGAGGTGCCGTTCATCGCCGTCTCGCGGGCGTTCGTCGACCGCGTCTACGGCCAGCGCGAGGAGGCGCTGCGGGAGCGGGTGCTGCGGAACGACCGGCTCGTGCACGCGGCCGGCCACGGCGGAGGGCTCGAGGGCATCCTGGACGTCCTGGACGCACGACTGCGGCCGTGGATGCTCGGCCGCGGCCGGCACGTCATCGCCGGTTCCGCCGGCGCCGGCGACGTCGCCTGCGTGTGCGCGGCCCGCAAGGACCTCACCCAGCCGCAGCCGGTGGCCGCGAACGGCTGGATGGCGTTCCCGATCGTCGCCGTCGGGCGCACCGAGGCGCACCTGGTCGTGTCGGCCGGCATGTCCGGGCTCGGCGACGACGACCGGGCGGCGGTCGACCAGGCGCTCCCGTTCCTCGGGCTCGAGCTGGCGCGGCTGCAGGTGCTGCGCGAGAACGAGCGCCGCCTGGCCGCGGAGCTCGTCGACCTGATCATGGCCGGCCAGGCGCAGGCCCGGGCCACCGCGGCGCGCCTGGCGACGTTTGGGCTCGACGCCTCGGCGCCGCTCGCGGCCGTGGTGTGCGAGCACGAGGACGGGGACGTCGGCCTCGACCGGCTCGAGAGCGCGCTCGCAGACGTCGAGGTCGCGTCCGTCGCGGCGGTGAAGACACGCGAGCTCGTCGCCGTCGTCGGCTGGCCCGGCGACGAGGGCGGCCTGGCCGGGCTCGCCGCCCACCTGCACGAGCGGATGGAGGAGCCGATCGGGGTGGGCGGGCTCGCCGCCGATTCGTCAGGCCTGCGGACGGCCGTCGTCGAGGCCCACCACGCCTGCCGCTTCGCCCGCCTGCGCCGCGACGCCGGCTGGGCCACGCACGACCAGGTCGGCTCGCACTCGCTGCTCCTCGCGCTGCAGGACGAGGATGTGCTGGCGGCGTTCCGGCGGGCGCTCCTGCGCCCGCTCGAGGAGCACGACGCCCGCCGCCGCTCGCGCCTCGTCGAGACGCTCGACCACTTCCTCTCCTCGGGCTGCCGCTGGCAGGAGACGGCGACCGCGCTGCACGTGCACGTGAACACGCTCCGCCACCGGCTCGACCGGGTGGAGCAGCTGACCGGCCGCGACCTCGGGTCGATGGAGGACCGGGTCGACCTCTACATCGCGCTGCGTTCGCGACCGTGAATAAACGGGGTCTGACCCCGTTTATTCAGCCGACCTCTTCCGGCTCCTCGTACCAGCGCACCTTGTCGCCGACGCGGTTGCGCATCTTCCAGCGGCCGGACTTGGGCGCGTCGTCGATCGCCTGCCACAGCCGCTCCAGGCGCGGCTCGGCGACCTCCCGCACCTCGGGCGCGCCGGAGGCCAGGGCCTGGCGGGTGCGCTCGACGTTCATCTTCGTCGTGCGCCACAGGCCCCAGTCGGACGCGCACAGGGCCGCAACCCGTCTGGCGTTGATCATGTCGTCGTCGCTGTCGCCGACGTCGTGGTGGAAGAGCATCGTGACGATGTCCGACTGATCCTTCGCGTTCAGCTCGACGATCTGCATCTTGGTGAGCATGAGCTCCGCCAGCGGGACGGCGGTCGGGTGGAGCTCGATCCGCTCGGTGATCGGGATCGAGTGGCACATCTCGAAGGTGCCGACGAACACGTCCACCTGGCGCTGGTGGGGGACGTCGTAGTAGAGCAGCCGCCGGTGCCCGTTGGTCGTGTTGAACACCCTGTCGGGCTCGTACCCCTGCTCGGTCATGAAGGCCGAGACGGCCCGGCCCCGACCCTTCAGCGTGACCAGGTCGATGTCCTTGTACTCACGGGAGATGACGGGCTGCATCCCGGCCGGCAGATGCGCCCGGACGGCCAGCCCGCCGACGAGCCGGACCGGCACGTCGGCCGCGGACGCGGCCCCGAGGAGGCGGTCTGCCTCGAGCACGATGTCGGCGTTCGGGGTCGTGTCGGCCACGTTGTCGGCGGACAGGGTACACTCGCGCCCCATGAGGATGCAGGCAGCGGTGTTGGAGGAGTTCGGGGCACCGCTCGTCATCCAGGAGGTCGATCTCGCCGACCCCGGTCCGGGTGAAGTGCTGGTCCGGCTGGAGGCATGCGGCGTCTGCCACACCGACCTCTACACCGCGTCCGGCGCGGATCCCTCCGGG
>JBKPMQ010000377.1:0-3309 GCA_046732235.1 Actinomycetota bacterium | reverse complement strand
GGTCTCCCCCGGCTCGACGAACTCGATCCCGGGCCGGGTGGCGTGCACCCTCGACGTCCGCGCGCGCGACGCCGAGACCGTCGGGGACATCGTCGCCGCCCTGCGCGGCCGCTTCCCCGACGCGAGCATCGACCAGGAGTCGCGCAACACCGGCGCGCGGTTCGACCCCGACCTGCGCGCCGCCCTGTTCGCGTCCGCCGAGGCGGCGGGCGTGTCCGCCGGCGACCTGCCGTCGTTCGCCGGCCACGACGCGGGCATCCTGGCGCCACACGTCCCGGCCGCGATGATCTTCGTCCGCAACCCCACCGGCGCCGGCCACAACCCGGCCGAGTTCGCCTCCGACGACGACTGCGTCGCCGCAGCACAGGTGCTGGCCGGCGCGCTCGCACAGCTCGCCCGCTGAACCACGAGGCGGACGCCTGTGGACACCTCTGTGGGCAACCGCGGCGGGCGTGGGGACGCCGTGTGGAGCGATGCACGGGTTTCCCGCACGATGCGACCTCCAGGGGTGGACATCGGCCGCGGGTGCTTGACGGGGGCCTGTGGAAAGAGGCAGCCTCTGCCGGCCCAACACCCCCAGTCTCCGGCGTCAGTCCCCGCGGTTTCCGTCCTCCGGGCCTGGCGCCGGAGCGTTGGTGGACATGACGCTTCTGCCCGAGCCCGATCCACTGCCCACTCCCGAGACGGCGCGCGTGCCCGTCGGTGACGCGGCCGGCAGGCTGCTCGCAGCCATGCTTGCCGTCGCCGACGCGGTCGCAGACGACCGCGAGCCGGAGCTGGCCCAGACGGGATCGCGAGCCTCGATGGTTGATCGGTAAGTCCTCGCGCGCCTGGACGCACGACCGTTGCCGGTCAGTCGGGTCGCTGGTGGGGCTGCGCCTCGGCGTCTGCGTGATCGCAGACGCCTCGGGCCGCGGTCAAGGGCACCGGCCCTTGACCGCTTGAACCGTCGCAGCCGCCCGGGACATCACGGGACCTACCGATCAACCATCCAAGCACCTAGAGCTGGTCGGCGTCCTGTCCGGGGCGGCCCTCGGCCGGCCCGGCGTGGTGCTCGTCGCCCCAGGGCTCGAGCCCGGGCCCGGCCAGGAACGCCTCGATCTCGCGGATCCCGCGGCGCACGTCACGCCGGCGCCGCAGCCGCTCGCGCGCGTCGGGCGCCACCGCGCGCCACGTCCTCATCCCCAGGTGCACGAGCACGAACATCAGGACGACGAGAGCTGTGACCGCGACCAACGCGACGATCAGCGGCTCCATGGACGCGGTCAATGACACGGTGCCGGCTCCATCAAGTTGCTGCCTTTCCCCCGCCGAGTCTATGCCTCCGAGGCCCCGGACGCAATGGCCCGGGGCGCATGTTCGAACCTCGAGATCGGCCGGGTGCCTCGCGCTGCAAGCGGCACTCGGCGACCCGGTGGCGGCGGAATCAGCGGATTCTGGGCATACTTGGCACCGTGCTCCGCCGGCCTTCGATCGCGCTCGCCCTGGCGATCGCCGTGATCGCCTCGGCGACCCTCGCGGGGCCCGCAGCGGCCACGGCCAAATCGCCCTGCGGTCGGACGACGGCGATCCCGACGTGGAGCCACGTCATCGTGATCGCGTTCGAGAATCACTCCTACGCGAGCGTGCTCGGATCCGGCGCGCCGGCGAGCGAGTTCACGAAGCTCGCCGGCGAGTGCGGCGTCGCCACCCGCTTCACCGCCTCGCACTTCCCCCACAGCCTGCCGACATACATCGCCAGCACGAGCGGCCAGGTGTCGATCACGGGCGACTGCCTGCCGACCGGGTCGTGCCTGAGCGGGGCGGAGAACATCTTCGGGCAGCTGCGTGCCTCCGGCTGGCGCGCGTACGGCCAGTCGATGCCGTCCCCGTGCGCGAAGACGAACTCGGGCAGCTACGTGACCCGCCACCTGCCGCCGCTCTACTACACGCGCATCTCGGCGGCGAGCTGTACCGCGAACGTCCTGCCGCTGCCGAGCCCGCTCGGCGAGATCAAGCGCAGGTTCATCTGGGTCGCGCCGGACGAGCAGCACGACATGGAGGTCGGCACGCCGGCCCAGGCGAGCATGTGGCTCCACACCTTCCTCGAGGGCCCGGGCGGGATCCTGACGCACAGGCCGTACACGCAGGGGCACACGGCGGTCTTCATCTGGTTCGACACCGGCGCGAACTCGGACAGCGTCTCGACGCCGCTGCCGTTCATCGTGATCAGCCCCTCCACGCCCCACGTCCACTCCGCCGTCGCGCTGAACGACTTCAGCGCGGTGCGGGTGTGGGAGCGGATGCTGGGACTGCCCTGCCTGAACGGTGCCTGCACGGCGGCCGGAATGGGGAAGCCCTTCCACCTGTGACAGCTCCGGCACGCGGCGGGCGGGCGGCGGAGCCGAACCGGCTCACGCCGTACCGGTTCGTGCTCGCGTTCGGCGTCGTCAGCATGCTGGGCGACTTCGTCTACGAGGGCGGCCGCAGCATCGCCGGGCCGTATTTGGCGACGCTCGGCGCCGGCGCGACGCTCGTCGGCGTGGTCTCCGGGGCGGGCGAGGCGGTGGCGCTCGTCCTGCGCCTGTGGACCGGCCCGGTCTCCGACCGAACCGGCCGCCACTGGGCGCTCGCGATCTGGGGGTACGCGATCACGATGGTGTCCGTCCCGCTGATGGCGGTCGCCCAGGCGGTGGCGCCGGCCTCGGTCCTGATCGTGACCGAGCGGTTCGGGAAGGCGGTGCGCTCCCCCGCCCGCGACACGATGCTCGCCGAGGCGAGCGTCGACATCGGCCGCGGCCGGGCGTTCGCGATCCACGAGGCCATGGACCAGTCCGGCGCCCTGGTCGGGCCGCTCCTGGTGGCGGCGATGGTCGCGGTGAGCGGCTACCGGCTCGGGTTCGCCGTGCTCGCCGTCCCCGGCCTGCTGGCCATGGCCGCCGTGCTCCGTCTGCGGGCGGCGGCGCCACGGCCGGCGGCGTACGAGCACGGCGCGCATGCGGCGAGCAAGACGATGAGCGTCGGCGGCCGCTTCCCGGCCCGGTTCTGGCTCTACTCAGCGTTCACCGCGCTGACCATGGCCGGCTTCGCCACGTTCGCAGTCCTCGGCTACCACCTCGAGGTGAATCACGTCGTGTCGGCGCCGTGGATCCCCGTCGCCTACGCCGTGGCGATGGGCGCGGCCGCGCTGGGGGCGCTCGGCGCGGGGATCGTCTACGACCGCATCGGCCTGCGCGGGATGGTCGTCCTGCCGCCGCTCGCGGCGGCGGTCCCCTTCCTCTCCTTCTCCACCACGCCGCTGCTCGTCTGGATCGGCGCGGTCGTGTGGGG